>NZ_JBFULQ010000141.1:0-12134 GCF_054049815.1 Mesorhizobium sp. P5_C1
TCAGTGCGCCGCACGGATTTCACGCACGCCCTTGTGCAGCCGCCGACGCAACAGATTGCGCAGCGTCACCCCGTCGACATAGCCGACCTTCGCGGCGATGTCATCGACACTGTCGGATGTGGTCTTCAACAAATGGACAGCCTGCTCGACCCGCAGATCCTGAAAATAGGACAGCGGTGTCTTGCCAAGCACATCGTTGACCCGCCGCGACAGCGTGCGCTTGCTGGCTCCCAGTGCCGCAGCAGCTTCGTCTAGGTTGAAGCCGGCGGCGAGATGGCCGCGCGCCCATCGCTCGAAACGCTCGACCAGCGGGTTCGAATGGGCGAGATGATCCGAGATGGCATAGGCCGACTGCAACGGCCGGCTGTCGACGATCAGATATTTGGCGGTCAGCGCCGCAAGCTCCGGGCTTGTCTGGCGAATGACCATCAGAGCGAGGTCGATGTGGCCGAGTGCTGCTCCGGCGGTTGCGAACTGCCCGTCATTGATCAGCATGCGCGAGGCATCGAGCCGCACTTGCGGGTAACGTTGCCGGAACATCGGTGCCAGCCACCAGGTCGTGGTTGACGGCCGACGGTCGAGCAGACCGGTTTCCGCCAGGATGAAAGTACCGATACAGGCCGCCCCGATGCGCGCGCCGGCATCGGCGGCAGCCCGCAATGCCTTGGTCGCCTTGGCAATGTCGCTTCGCTTCAGCGCCTCGCCAAGCGGGCCGGGCATCTTCTGGCCGATCGCGGGGATCACCAGCCAGTCGGGCTCGGGCTCGCTGCCCATCGAGACGACCGGCACCTGAAGGCCTTGCGCGGTGTGGACCATGTCGCTCACCCCGACAATGGTCACGGCCAAACAGCCGGGCGGGGATGCCAGCATCCCTGCCAGCTCATTGGCGGTGCCGAACACGTCGAGCATCGTGGCCAGCCCGGTGTCGAAGACGCCATCAAGCGCGAGGACGGAAATGTTCATGGCAATAATGATATCAAAGATGTCATTTTTGCCAATACGCTTTCCGGTTCGATGCTGCGACTGTTGTTTCGACGGCCGCCTTGGYCGCACAGCGACAAGGAGAAGACAAATGATCAAACTTGCATTGTTCGCACGCTTCGAAGCCAAGCCCGGCAAGGAGAAGGATGTCGCCGCGTTCCTCAACACCGGGCTGCAACTGGCCAATCAGGAAGCCAGGACCCCGATCTGGTTCGCCCTGCAGCTTTCGCCAAGTGTCTTCGGCGTGTTCGATGCCTTTCACGACGAAGCAGGGCGGCAGGCACATCTCACCGGCGAGATTGCCAAGGCGCTGATGGCCAATGCCGAAACGCTGTTCGTTGGCCCGCCGACCATCGACAAGATCGATGTGCTCGGCCTCAAGAACGACGGCTCGGTCTGATCCTTCAGCATGCGAAACGCAATCCGGTCAAGCGCCGGATTGCGCTGGCGAGCCTACGCCTGCGCCACCAGCCAATCCCTTACCTTGCGCGCATTGTCGCTGAGCTCGCGGTTCTTTGGCCAGATGACGTAGAATCCGATGCCGGTCCTCAGCACATGATCCGTCACCGGCACCAACAGGCCTGATGCCACGAGGCGCTCGACGAGATGCCGCCAGCCGAGCGAGATGCCTTGTCCCTCCATGACCGCCTGAATCACCAAGGCATAATCATTGATGCGCAACCCGCGCTCGGCATTACGGAGGCTGGTTCCGGCCGCGGCGAACCATTCGTCCCAGTTCGGGGCTTCGCGGTAGGGCTCCTCGAGATGGATGAGCCGATGCATGGCAAGTTCGGCGACAGTCTCTGGCAACCCAAACCTCGCCAGATAGCTGGGGCCCGCGACCGGGAAGATCTCCTCGTCTGCAAGCAACAGCGAATGATAGTCCGGCCAGTCGCGCGGCACGCCGCCGCGCACGCCGAGCGGGATGCCCTCGGCGATGATGTCGAGGTCGCGGTCTGCGGTCTGGATACGCAGATCAACGCCCGGCAGTTCGTCGCGGAATTGCTGTAGGCGCGGCATCATCCAGAACGAGCCAAAGGCGGTCGAGGCGGCCAGCGTCACATGGCCGCCGGTCGCCTGCAGGCGCAGATCCTCCGCCGACTTGCGGATATGCGACAGTCCGAGCGAGACGTCGGCGTGGAAGCGCTCGCCGGCCTCCGTCAGGAGAACCTGGCGGTGGCGGCGCTGGAAGAGCTTGGCGCCGAGCTGTTCCTCCAGCCCGCGCACGGCGTAGGATACGGCCGCCTGCGTCATGCCGAGCTCGCGCCCGGCGGCGGTGAAGCTCGACAGCCGGCCGGCCGCCTCGAAGACGATCAGACTGCCGGYGGAGGGCAGCAGGTGGCGCAGGCTTCGCATAAGGAGAGTTTATACAAGAGATCAGGATTTTCCAGCGTCACAGCTATATTCCGTCTCGCTAAGTTGACGGGCTGTTGGAGGGATGAGTGCCATGAATGAACCGGCCGTTGCAGTGACCGAACACGCCAACCGCAGAAGCGGCGGTCGCCTGGGGCGCAAGGCGATACGTGGCGCTCCCATAGCCTCGTTTCCTACGCTGGTGCGCCAGATCCCCGCCTATCAGATGGTGCCTGACGAGGCGGTGGAGTTGATCCACCAGGAATCGCTCTTGATCCTCGAAGAGGTCGGTTGTGAATTCCGCGACGATGAGGCGATCGCCCTGTGGAAGGCCGCCGGAGCCGATGTATCCGAGACGCGCGTCCGCATCGACCGTGCGCTCTTGATGGAGTTGGTCTCGAAGGTCCCGCCGGAATTCACCCTCAATGCTCGCAACCCCGAGCGTACCGTCCGCGTCGGCGGCAAGAATTCCATCTTCGTGCCGATGTATGGCGCGCCCTATGTGCGTGACCTCGACAACAACAGGCGGTACGGTTCGCTCGCCGACCTCAGCAATTTTCACAAGCTCGCCTACATGGCGCCGGCGCTGCACTCGTCGAGCTCGGTCATCTGCGAGCCGATGGAAATTGCGGTGCCCAAGCGTCACCTCCACATCATCCATTCGGCGCTGAAGCACTCCGACAAGCCGTTCATGGGCATCGTCACCTCGAAGGAACGCGCCGAAGACACGATGGCGATGGYCGGCATCGTGTTCGGCGAAGAGTTCGTCCGCGACAACCCGGTGCTGGTGTCGATCACCAATTGCAACTCGCCGCTCGTGTGGGACGCCACCATGCTTGACGCCATGAAGGTCTATGCGCGTAACAACCAGCCGTTGATCCTGGCGCCCTTCGCGCTGTGCGGCGCCTCGACCTCGGCCTCTGCCGTCGGCGCGGTGGCGCAAGTCAATGCAGAAGCACTCGCTGGCGTCGCCTTCACGCAGCTCCTGCGTCCGGGGTCGCCGCAGATCTACGGCCAGTTCATGGTGACGGTCGACATGAAGACCGGGGCGCCGATGGGCGGCACGCCGGAGGCCGCCCAGATGATGTACCTGATGGGCGCGCTGGCCCGGAAATACCGGCTGCCTTGGCGCACGTCCGGCTTCCATGTCGGCTCGAAGCTCAATGACGCCCAGGCCGGCTACGAGGCGAACATGCTGATGCACGCCGCCATCCTCGCCGGCGCCAACTACATCTGGCACTCGGCCGGATGGCTGGAGGCGGGGCTCACCTGCGGCTATTCGAAATTCGCCACCGACTGCGAGCAGCTTATCGGCTGGTACAAATATGCAGGCGGCCTTCCGTTCGACGATTTCAAGGAAGCGATGGCCGCGATCCGCGAGGTGGGGCCGCAGGGCCATTTCCTCGGCACCCAGCACACGCTCGAACATTTCGAGTCCGCTTTCTTCATGCCCACCATCATGGACTTCAATTCGTACGAACAGTGGAAGGCCGAAGGCGCGAAGGACCACGACACGCGCGGCCGCGAGAAGGCGCGCAACATGCTGGCCGACTATGAGGAGCCGAAGCTCGACGAGGGCATCGCCGAGGGTCTCAAGGATTTTATCGCGCGCCGTGAGGAAAAACTGCCGAACAGCGTTAGTTGATGTGACAGGCGAAGACCTGACGGAACAACCAAGGGAGGAAAACATGACGCTCTTCAGAAGCAATGGCGACCGCGTGCCGGGCGCTATCGAGACAATGGCGAAAGAGACGCGTGCAGGCCGCATGGACCGGCGCGAATTCCTGGCGCTGGCCAGCGCCTTCGGCGCGTCGACGGCTTTCGCCTATGGTATGATCGGCCTTGCCGCGCCGACAAAGGCCCTGGCCGATGAACCGAAAAAGGGTGGAACGCTGCATGTCGCGATGTCGGTCAAGGCGCAGAAGGATCCGCGCACCTATGACTGGACCGAGATGGCAAACGTCACCCGTTGTTGGCTGGAGCCGCTCGTCCGCTATACGCACCAGTTCACTTTCGAGCCGGTCCTGCTCGAAAGCTGGGACGTCAATGACGACGCCACCGAATACACCCTGCATCTGCGCAAAGGCATCACCTGGAACAACGGCGATGCCTTCAACGCTGATGACGTGGTCTCCAATCTGAACCGCTGGTGCGAGAAGGGTGCTTCCGGCAATTCCATGGCGGCACGCGTCGGCGCGCTGATCGACACAAAGACCGGCAAGGCCAGGGATGGCGCTATCACCAAGGTCGATGACCTCACGGTCAAGCTGAAGCTGACCGAACCCGACATCGCGATCATACCGGGCTTCACCGACTATCCGGCGCTGGTCGTGCATCGCGACTTCGATAAGGATGGCGCCGACCCGATCAAGAAGCCGATCGGTACCGGACCTTTCGAGTTGGTGTCTTATGCAGTGGGTTCGAAGGCGATCGTCAAGCGTCGCGAGAACGGCAAGTGGTGGGGCGGTGAAACACCGCTCGACGGTGTCGAGTTCATCGACTACGGCACCGACTTCAACGCCACGCTGAATGCCTTCGAATCTGGCGAGATCGACCTCGATTTCGAAACGCCGGCCGACTTCATCGACGCCCTCGACAAGATGGATCTGGTGAAATCGGAGGTCGCGACGGCGACCACGCTCGTTGCCCGCACCAACATCACCCACAAGCCCTATGACGACCAGCGGGTGCGCAATGCGCTGCAGATGGCCGTCGACAACAATGCCGTCATGCAGCTCGGCTACGCCGGGCTCGGCACGGTTGGCGAGAACCACCACGTCGCCCCGATCCATCCCGAATACTATCCGCTGCCCAAGAAGACACGCGATGCCGCCGCCGCCAAGAAGCTGATGGCGGATGCCGGGCAGGCCGACTTCGAGCACGAGCTGATCACCGTCGAGGACGAATGGCAGAAGAACACCGGCGATGCGATCGCCGGCCAATTGCGCGACGCCGGCATCAAGGTGAAGCGTACGGTGCTGCCGGGCTCGACCTTCTGGAACGACTGGACGAAGTATCCGTACTCGATGACCATCTGGTACATGCGGCCGCTGGGCGTCCAGGTGCTGGCGCTCGGCTATCGCTCGGGCGAGGCCTGGAACGAAACGGCCTATGCCAACCCCGATTTCGACGCCAAGCTGAAGCAGGCGCTTTCGCTGGCCGATCCTGCCAAGCGCAAGGAGGTGATGAAGGACGTCGAGCAGATCCTGCAGGATTCCGGCGTCATCATCCAGCCGTTCTGGCAGAAGCTCTACTGCCACATGAGCAAGAAGGTGAAGAACTACGGAATGCACCAGACCTACGAAATGGACTTCCAGAACGTTTGGCTGGACGCCTGATTTAACTCCCGAGACCTACAAGCAAATGCCGCCGGCACCTATGACAAAGGTGCCGGCGGCCCGCAAATCACTGACAAGCAATTGGCGCAGGCAAAATGTCCGACGACGAGATCATCCTTTCCGAACTTTCCGACGACGAGTTGGTGCAGCAGATGCACGACGATCTCTATGACGGGCTGAAGGAAGAGATCGAGGAAGGCACCAACATCCTGCTCGAGCGCGGCTGGGYGCCTTACAAGGTGCTGACCGAAGCGCTGGTCGAAGGCATGCGCATCGTCGGCGAGGATTTTCGCGACGGCATCCTGTTCGTTCCCGAAGTGCTGTTGTCGGCCAAYGCGATGAAGGCCGGCATGTTCATCCTGCGTCCGCTGCTTGCCGCCACCGGCGCGCCGAAGCAGGGCAAGATGGTCATCGGCACCGTCAAGGGCGACATCCACGACATCGGCAAGAACCTCGTCGRCATGATGATGGAAGGTGCCGGCTTCGACGTCATCGACCTCGGCATCAACAATGCGGTCGARAAATATCTCGAYGCRATCGARCAGCACCAGCCCGACATCATCGGCATGTCGGCACTGCTGACCACGACCATGCCCTACATGAAGGTCGTCATCGACACGATGAAGGAAAAGGGCATCCGCGACGATTATGTCGTGCTGGTCGGCGGTGCGCCACTGAACGAGGAATTCGGCAAGGCCGTCGGCGCCGATGCCTATTGCCGCGACGCCGCAGTGGCGGTCGAGACCGCCAAGGACTTCATGAAGCGCAAGCACAACGTCCGCGCTTCGGCGTGATTGGCCAATCCGGCATGGACAATGGAAAAAGCCGCGCCTTGCAGCGCGGCTTTTTTGTTCCCAAGTGGTGGGTGAGGCTGTGTGCGGATCAGGGCTTGGTGACGGTGTCCTCGACCGCCCTGGCCGTCGATTTGACATCTTTGCCGACGCCGCGGACGGTGTTCGCACATGCCGTAAGGGCCAGGGCGCAGGCAAGGATGGCTATCGGCGCGATGCGTAACAGTTTCATGGACGGTGTCTCCCTCAATAGATAAATTAGCCCCGCAGCAACGAAGGCCGGCTCGACTGGTTCCATGGCCAAGATACAAAAAACGAAACCGAATCAAGACGACAGGCTGCTCGTCATCGCCTGTGGGATGATTGCGCGCGAAGTTCTGGCCGTCAAGGAACAGCTCGGACTGGATCACCTCGATCTGACCTGCCTGCCGGCGGAATTTCATTTCTATCCGGATCGCATCGCGCCGGCCATGGACAAGGCCATCGAGAAGGCCAAGGCGGACGGCTACGAACACATCTTCGTCGGCTATGCCGATTGCGGCACCGGTGGCCTGCTCGACCGGATCTGCGAGAAGCACGGCGTCGAGCGCATGGCCGGCCCGCATTGCTTTGCCTTCTATCAAGGCATGGAGGCCTATGCGAAGATCGCCGACGACGACATGATGTCCTTCTACATGACCGATTTCCTGTGCCGTCAGTTCGACGCCTTCTTCATGAAGCCGCTCGGCCTCGACAAGCACCCGGAGTTGATMAAGGACTATTTCGGCAATTACGAGAAGCTGATCTACCTCGCCCAGACCGACGATCCGGAGTTGGACAAGGTGGCGGAAAAAGCCGCAAAATTGCTCGGCCTCGCCTATGAGCGCCGGGCGACCGGCTATGGCGACCTGACGGCCGGAATGGCGCAGGCCGCGGCACACGCTGGCTAGGCGGCGCCCACTTCCGTCCGCAACTCCGCCAGCACATCGGCAAAGCTCGTCCGGCAGACGAAACCCAGCCGGTCGCTTGCCCGCGAGGCGTCATAGACGCGGTCGATGCAGCCAAACATCGTCCAGCCTTTTCGCGCGTAGAGCGCCGGAAAGTCCGGAAAATAGCGCGCGACGACCGACGGGGCGTCGGCGATCAGTGCGGCGCAATCATCGGGCCGGAACGGCGTCGGCGCCGAGACGATGAAAATGTCGAAACCGAGCCGCGGCGCCTTTTCGAGGGCAAGGATGTGGGCAGCGGCCGCGTCATCCACCGTCAACCGGCGAAACAGCAGTTCATTGGCCTTGGTGTTTGCATCCGACTGTTTGATCGCATGCGCCATGTCGTCGGCTTCGGGAAAGAAGCGGGCGGTGCGCAACACCACCACCGGCAGGCCATGCTGGATATGATAGAGGCGGCAAAGATGTTCGGCCGAAAGCTTGGTGACGCCATAGATGTTGCGCGGCTCGGGCGACATCGCCTCGGTCAGCCAGGCGGCCTTGCGCGCACCACCCTCGAACCCGTCGCGTATCGCCTGCGAAATCATCAGTGAGGTCGTCGACGTGAAGACGAAACGCTCCACGCCGGACACCGCCGCCGCGTCGAGCAGGTTCAACGTGCCTTGCACGTTGGTGGCGACAAAATCAGTGTTGGCGCGGTGCTCGATATTGGGCTTGTGCAGCGCACCGCTGTGGATGATCGCCTCGATCTGGTTGTCGCGGACAGTGCGTAGGACCAGATCACGATCGGCGATCGAGCCGACAATCCGGGTCTCTCTCGATGGAACGGGATCGAGGCCTGTGACATCGTGGCCGAGGGCCCGCAGCCGCGGCGACAGCGCGCTGCCCAGCCAACCCGACGATCCCGTGAGCAAGATTCGCATTCGTCACACCATGATTTTTGACCGTGACGCTGTTAAGCACGGATGACAGGCGCCAGCGACCCGATAGTTTTGCACCAGGTCAGCAGCGGCGCTGCTCGAGACATCAACCGGGAGGCCTCCTATGATCCTTCGTCCACTGCTCGCCGCTGTCGGTCTGCTCTGCTGTACCCTTCCCGCCCTTGCCGATGGTGAGGTGCAGAAACTGATCACCGCCGCCGACAAGACACGGCTCGACAAATATGGCGAGACCCGCAAGGAGGCGCTGGCCGAGGCGAAGGCGGGAGATCCCGCCGAGGTCAAGCAGCTCGACGCCTTGCTGGCAAAACCGCTGGTGGCGTTTTCCGACAAGGACCTGACCGGCAACTGGCAGTGCCGCACCATCAAGGCCGGCGGACCATTACCGCTCGTCATCTATGGCTGGTTCAAGTGCAAGGTGACCGACGACGGCTCCGGCTGGCGACTGGAAAAGATCAGCGGCTCGCAACGCACCAAGGGCCGTTTCTTCGACGATGGCGAGAAGCGCGCGATCTATCTTGGCTCGGCCTACGTCAACAGCGATCCGGCAAAACCCTATGGCAGTGGCCCGCAAACCGACCAGGTCGGCTATGCCTTCCGCAACAGCGCCAGCCAATGGCGCATTGAATTTCCAGCACCCTATTACGAATCGAAGCTCGACATCATCGAGTTCAAGCGCTGAGCGTGGTCATCAAGATTTAACCCCATTCCGGCACAAATCCGGCCAGCATGCGGCAGCCGGCCGCGTGCAAGGCAGGAAAGCGGGCCATGTCTTCACGGGTTGGAACCAGCGCGTCGATCGTCGTCGTGACCGGCGGCGGCCAGCATGTCTGGGCCATGATCAACGCAATCGCCGATCGCGTCGGTCCCGTCAGCGTCATCCTCGAAACCCCTGAATCCAAAAAGCAATTGCTGCGTGGTCGGGCTCGCCGCCAGGGTTGGGTCTCGGCCATGGGCCAGCTTGGCACGATGGTGTTGAGCAGGGTGGGCAAGCGGCTGCTGGCTCGCCATGGCGCGCGATTGATCGCCGAGGAGAGACTGGAGGTTGAGCCGCGACCAGGCCAGGAGATTATCCAGGTGGCCTCGGCCAATGGGCCTGAGTGCCTGCAGGCGATCCAAAAGATCCGGCCAGGCGTCGTGCTGCTCAACGGTTGCCGACTGATCTCGGCCGAGATGCTGCGCAAAATGCCCTGTCCGGTGCTCAACTATCACGCCGGCATCACACCAAAATACCGCGGCATGAATGGCGGCTATTGGGCTCTGGCATCAGGCGATCTGCAGAATTTCGGCACCACCGTGCATCTGGTCGATGCCGGCGTCGATACGGGCGCAGTGCTGAAACAGGTGCGCGCTCAGCCCAAACGCGGCGACAGCATTTCGAGCTACGCGCTGCGCCAGGCGGCGTTTTCGCGCGACATCTGCGTCGAAGCGGTCAGCGACGTGCTGGCCGGAAAACTTGCCACCATCGACCCGGGCCTGCCGTCGAAACAATGGTATCACCCGACAATCTGGTTCTACCTCTGGACAGGCCTGCGAACCGGCATCTGGTAGCGCAATCATGGTCCGCGATCGGGTGCACCGCGCCGGCCTTTCCGACGCATCGAACCTGCCGCCGGCACACGCCGCGAACGAATAAACGCACCTTTCATTTTACGACATCCGAATGCGTCGCTTTTGAATGCGCGCGCGTCGTCCCATAACAAGCGGCCCAACTGCGCTTCCGGCAATGCTCGCTCCATCGAGGAGTGAGAATTCATGGCCGATCTGATCGTCGTCTACTGGCGCGACATCCCTGCCCAGGTCATCGTCAAGAAGGGCCGGCAGAACGCCAAGCGCGAACTGCCGCTGCGCTTCACCGAAGCGATTGACATGTGCGCCATGCGCACCGGCGCCGGCGGCACCGATGACTATCTGGCCGAATGGCGCAAGGCCGATCCTGTTCCGGTTGGCGACGACCTCGAAGCCGAGGTCGAGAAGGCGTTCCAGGACATCGACATGACATACGACCGTGAGCGGCTGGTCGCTCTTGTCAAGGCGGGCGGCAAAGAAAATGTCTGATACCCAGCCAACGGTTACCCAGGCCACTCTKGTCAAGAAGGCAGCACCGAAATCCGACTACAAGCCGGCCGACGTGTCGCCGCAGCGGCGCGTGCAGCGTTCCTTCGCGGTCAGACTATGGTCGGTACGGCACTCGCGATTGCTCGAATGGTTCTATGCCAGATTCGCCGACATGTTCCTGCTCCTCCACCCCTTGTGGAAGGGAATCGGCTACGGCCGTGTCGAAGGGCCGGTCAAATTTGTCGAGAAGCGCGTCAAGGGCTTCATGTTCGACTGCCGCATGTGTGGCCAATGCATATTGTCCTCGACCGGCATGTCGTGCCCGATGAACTGCCCCAAGCAATTGCGCAACGGCCCTTGCGGCGGCGTGCGCGCCAACGGCAATTGCGAGGTCGAGCCTGATATGCCCTGCGTCTGGGTCAAGGCCTGGGAAGGCTCGCAGAATATGGTCCACAATGACAGGATCCTGACCGTGCAGAAGCCGGTCGATCAGTCGCTGCGCGAAACCTCGGCCTGGTTGCGGGTCACCGCGCAGGCGGCCGCCGCGCGCGAAGCCGCCGCTGCCGCCAAGAATGGCGCGGCAAACACCGGGGCATCGGCATGATCGGAAGCCAGCGCGACGAGAACCCGGCCGGCATCCATCTGCCGCTCGACCCCCTGCCCGGCCACACCTCGCGCGGCCGGCTGGAACGTGTCCTGCGGCGTGGTGAATTCGCGGTCACGACCGAACTCAACCCGCCCGACAGCGCCGACCCGGAAGACGTCTACAACCGGGCGAAGATCTTCGACGGCTGGGTTGACGCCATCAACGCCGTCGACGCCTCGGGTGCCAACTGCCACATGTCGTCGGTTGGCATCTGTGCGCTTTTGACCCGCATGGGCTATGCGCCGATCATGCAGATCGCCTGCCGCGACAAAAACCGCATCGCCATTCAGGGCGACGTGCTGGGCGGGGCTGCGATGGGCGTCGCCAACATGCTGTGCCTGACCGGCGACGGCGTGCAGGCCGGCGACCAGCCCGGCGCCAAGCCGGTCTTCGACCTCGACTGCATGTCGCTCCTGGAAACCTGCCGCGTCATGCGCGACAACGGCAAGTTCCTGTCCGGCCGCAAGCTGACGACGCCGCCGCAGCTTTTCCTTGGTGCCGCGATCAATCCGTTCGCACCGCCGATCGATTTCCGCCCGCATCGGTTGGGCAAGAAGATCGCCGCCGGCGCGCAATTCGTGCAGAGCCAGTATTGTTTCGACGTGCCGATGTTCCGCACCTACATGCAGAAAGTGCGCGACCTCGGCTACACCGAACAGTGCTTCATCCTGGTTGGCGTCGGACCGCTGGCCTCGGCCAAGACAGCCAAGTGGATCCGCTCCAACGTGCCGGGCATTCACATCCCCGATTCGGTCATCAAGCGGCTGGAGGGCGCGCAGGACCAGAAGAAGGAAGGCAAGCAGCTCTGCATCGACATCATCAATGAGGTGAAGGAAATCTCCGGCGTCTCCGGCGTCCATGTGATGKCCTATCGCCAGGAGGAATATGTCGCCGAGATCGTCGATGAATCGGGCGTGCTGAAGGGCCGCCAGCCATGGAAACGCGAAATCCGTCGCGACGACCAGATGGTCGCCGACCGGCTCGGGCACATACTGCACGACGACATTACCGAAACGCAGGTGGACATGGTGAAGACCGCTCACTGACGGCCTGGACGGTCACCCGTTCGCTTGAACGAAACCAGACAACGATATAAAGAAATC
>NZ_JBFULQ010000142.1:0-12133 GCF_054049815.1 Mesorhizobium sp. P5_C1
TCTTGGTACAAAACCGACATATCCCTTGAGAATGCCGGATCACAGCGACGGTCGATAAAATCCGCCGGCTAACGACAAAGGCGCCATGTCACGTCTGGTCATCCCTTCGAGGCGTGGCTGATGACTCGCGTCTTTATTCTGCAGGCGGGAAAGTGTACGATTTTTACGGTTGGCGGCGCGGACACCGTCAGGCAAGTGGCCGCTGCTCCAAGAGAGAGGGCTTCTCATGTCGAGCCTCAATAAGCGCCATCCCGGCTTCTATCCTTCCGATCTGAAACTGTGCCAACGCGTCTTCGATCAGGTCTGCTCCGATCGCAAACTTGACCCGAAGTCATCGGAGCCGGACGTGCAGCGGCTCGCAGCCACGGTGTTCTCGCTGTTCGAGAATGGCTGCAGCAATGAAACCGAGTTGCTTGAGAGTTTCAGGCGGACCCGCCAGTGACCGAAGCCCGGGTCATGTCCTAGGACACCCGGGCATCGAGTTGCGAGGCCAGAGGGCCGGGATCGTTCCGGATCGAATAGCGCGCCAACCCGGACAGCTTCAGTTCTTGTCCACCGGCTTCGAACGCATCCTTGACACTGTTTCTCGCTCGGCGCGCTTGGAGCGTAGCGGCGGCAGGCCGCGGTCGATCAGGTCCATGTCCTCCAGCACCATGTCGCCCATGCGCTTGAACGCGATGTCGAGCGCGCCGGCGCGGTGTGCCGAGCGCAGGAAACCGGGCAGGGCACGAACCGGATGGCTTTGCGCCAGCGGTTCTTCCGGAAAGACATCACTGGCGGCGACGATGTGGCCACTTTTCACCGCCGCCATCAGGGCGGGAAAATCGACGACACCGGCGCGGCTGAGCAGGATGAAGGCCGCGCCCTCGCGCATGCTGGCAAAGGCATCGGCGCCGAGAAATCCCTGGTTCTCGCTGGTCACCGAAGCGACAACGAAGACGAAGTCGCTCTGCGACAGCACCTCGTCGAGCGAGGCCGGCTCGACGCCGTTGTCGATCAGGATCGACGGCGGCAGCCAGGGATCGAATACTTTTGTGCGGGTGCGGAAGCCCGACAGCAGCCGGTTTAGCGCGCGGCCGAGATCGCCGAAACCGACGATGCCGACATCGGCCCCCGACAGCAACCTGGCTGTCCGGTTGCCGTCGCCGCCCCACAGCTCCTTGCCCTGGCGAAAGGCGAGGTCGGCGTCGACGATGTCGCGGGCAAGGTTGAGCGCCATGGCAAGGCCAAGCTCGGCCACCGGCTCGGCGAAGACCAGTCCGGTGGTGACGACATGGATGCCGCGCGCAAACAGCGTCTCGTAGGGCATATTGTTGATCAGGTTGGTCTCGACGTTGAAGACGCAGCGCAGTGCCTTCATCTTGTCCAGCGTTTCAGGCGCGATCGGCGGCTGGCCGACGATGTAGCGGGCTTCGGCCAGCACATCGGCCGGCAATTTTGCGACGCCATCGGGCGTCGCCTCGACGATACGGTATGTTTTCCGAAAGCGTGCCAACTGCGGGGGCGTGAAGATGAGGTCGAGCGTGCGCGGTTCCGGCGCGCTGATGACCAGCGGCAAGGTGCTGTCTGACATGGCAATCTCCTCCGGGCGCGAACCTCATCGCACATTTTTAGTTTGCACATGTCGTTAATCCCGTTGCACACTTTTGCGACACGCACGGAGACAAAATACCTCCGATTAAACGATTTACAATCGCGAAAAATCGATTTACTCGATTGGTGGCGGACGAAAAATGCTGACGTCCGCGCCTCGTGAGGAGGACCAATGGCGCATAGGCAGGGCCAGCGGCGGCGTCCGTCGATCCACGACGTGGCAAGCCATGCCGGCGTGTCGGCAGCCACCGTCTCCAAGGTCATGGCCGGCGTCACCACGGTGAAGCCCGAGAATGCCCAGCGTGTCTTCGATGCCGTCGAGCTTTTGGGCTACCGCGTCGATCCGCTGGCCTCCGACATGCGGCGGGCCAAGCGCCGCATCATCGGTGCCATCATGCCCGAGTTCGAGAGCGAGTTTTTTGGCCAGATGGTCACCCAGCTCGAAAGCCTGGCCGAGCAGCGCGGCTATACGCTGGTGGCCGCATCGAGCCGTGAATCAGAGGTGCGCGAAAAAGAAATCCTCGAACGCATGCATGACTGGAGGGTGGCCGGCGTCGTGCTGGCGCCGGTGCGCAACGAGCACGGCCCGGCGGCCGGGTTCATGAAGGCCAACGGCATGACCGGCGTGCTGATCGACCGAGTGCTGTCGGACGACGCCTTCGACACCGTGTCGGCTGACAGTGCGGCGGCCAGTGCCGAGGTGGCGCGCGAACTGATCGGCAAGGGCCACCGCCATATCCTGGTTGTCGGCCTTGGCGAACAGGCAGCCACGATGCACGCCCGCCTCGACGGCTTTCGCGGCACCGCGTTGGCGCTGGCGCCGGATGTGCGCATCGACGTCGTGCTTGCCGAGAGCGATGTCGAACCGCTGCGGGCGCAATTGCGCGACTATTTCGATCAAGGCGAAGGTGGGGGCGGGGGCCAACGTCCGAGTGCCGTCTATTCGCTGTTCCTCAAGGGCACGCTGGTGGCGCTGTCCGAGTTCCGCCGGCGTGGCTGGCATTGCCCCAACGACATTTCGCTGGTCGGCTTCGACGACGCCGAGTGGATGCAGGTAACATGGCCGGCCATCGCCGCCGTGGTGCAGCCGGTGCGCCAGATCGCCGGCCACGCCATGGACGCACTGTTTGCCAGGATTGAAGGCGGGGAGGGGCCGCCGAGAGCACGGCTCGAGCCTTGCCAGGTTTTCATGCGGGAATCCGTTGGCTCGCCAGACAACAGCCTGCGTTCCCGGGGAGGAAACCGACAATAGCCAGTGTTGGCAGGCAGTTGCGCTGCACCTGGCCCTGGCGGCCTGCATGGAAGGCGATCGCCGCTACCGGCTACAGCGGCGCCGTTGCACCGGAAATCTTCACTAGGCGCTCCGCGGCCTCGACCAGACGCCGTTGCAGCGCGATGTTCTCGGCCAGCATTTCTTCTGTGCGTTGAATCGCGAGCTCGGTCCGGTTGATGCGCTGCCTGGCATTGGCAACTTCCAAGGCCAAAATATCGGCCACCATCCCGTGACCGTGGGGTTCCATGGTGTTTGTCATAAGTTTCTAACACCTGACGGGCGATATCGTTCCCGCCTCCTGCGCGTACGCGCGCGAAGCATGCAAGGCCGGGGTGATGCGGGCGGGGTGTTCTATGACGCTTCGCCGGCGACGGCATTTGCCCGCCGCAGGCCCAAATGCCGTATCTTGCGGCCGACGATCATCAGCTGGCGCGCAGTGTTGTTGCGCAGGCGGCGGATGCGCCATTCCAGCCCTGTGCCGGTGGTGATCTCCTTGGCATAGTAGCTCACCCGCATGCCGTTCTCATCGGAGGCGATTTTGACCGGGTCGTCATAGAACGCGCAGATCTTGTCCGCCGCCATGCCTGGAGTTTCGAGCCAGCGCGGAATGTGAACCGAATGGAGCCGATCGACATCGGTCATCACCCGCTCGATGCCGACGCCCGGTGTCGGGCATGTGGTCCAGAAGGCGTCGCCGATGAAGACGACACCATCGCGGCGATGGCCTTGCGTCGTGGTCAGATTGATCTGCCTGACCTCGACAGGGCCTGCCATCTCGAAGTTCCCGCATTGCGCTGATATTTCGGGCATCAGCTCGCAAAGCATCTTTTGCGGGTCCTGGCGAAACGCCCTTGTCCACGGCTCGGCCACCAGCCGGTAGACGAACATGTTCGCCCGCATCTTGTTGCCGATCGGAAAGACGCTGATGTAGGCGACACGGTCCCCGGCCCGTTTGGCGTAGCAGGTGACGGACTGATAGGCGAAGTCACGCGGCGCGATGGCGAGATCGAAGCCGATCGACAGCGAAAATGCCTTGGATTCTTCTATGCGGTTAACGCCGATGGCGCGCCGCACCGCTTCACTGTAGCCGGTGGCCACCACCAGAAGCCGCGCGTCGATGACGGAGCCGTCGGCGAGCACAAGCCGCTGCTTGTCCGGTCCGGTGGTGATCTCGGCGACCTTGCCCACCGTCAACGGAACTTGCGGCGGCAGCGCGTCGCGCAGGCCGTTGATCAGCGCGCCATAGGAAAATCCAAACTCGCGATGCATCTCACGCGCGAACAATTGTCCGAGGCGAAAGACGTGGACCTCGTCCATCGGGGTGACGAGAGGCAGAAGCGTCGCGTCGAGGCCCAGTCTCTCGAACTGCTGCATCTGCTTCGTGCCGATCTTCTCAGCCCTGAACTCGTCGTGATGGACGCGGTGCGGCTCGATCAACGCCACCTTGCGCCCGGCTTTTCCAAGCACCGTTGCCAAGGTGGTTCCGGCCAGCCCGGCGCCGACAATCGCCACATCGACTTCGGCTGGGCCAGCCTCTGCGATACTCATTTCGCCGCCCTTTCTGCTGGTCATCTTTCCGCTCTGCAATCTGTGGTGGAAAATACGTCCGGACCCAAATCAACCTCAAGCAACTTGCAGGCGCGACTGGTAGTAACCAATGTTTAGGTTAATACCGCCCGCCTCGTTGCTTCCAGCGCGGTGCAATCGCCGAGCCGTCGATGAACTCGAAACCACCCGCCTCGTTGAGCGTGTGGAGCTTGCGCCCATCCCATAGCGCACCTGGATTTAAGATCGTCTCAACAACCTGCTCCATGCCGATCAAATCGAGGTGAGAGATGCGTGCGATGCCGAGAGCCGCGCCATAGCTCCTGCGACAGTCCTGCACCGGGCGCAGCAACTGATCGCCTCGTTTCACCATGCGGCCGGCCGGCCGCGCCGAGGCGATGTCGATCAGCACGGGATTGTTCGGGTGCGGCGTCCAGGGGCCGCGAAAATCCGGCGCCGACCATAGATGCAGCGTGTCGGAGAAGGCGCCTCCACCGTCCCGGACCGTGGCGAACATCCACCAGCTGCCGCCGTGCTCGACCAGGGTGGCGTCGCTGGCAACGACGCCGGACAACAGCGTCGCCTCCTTGACCCAGCCGCCGGGAAAGGCAGTCGCCCGGTAAAGATCGACCGTGCCGTTGGCGCAGCTTTCCGGAACCATCCAGACCTCGCCGTCGCGCTCGAAGACGAAGGGGTAGGAGAGATGGTAGGGCAGTTCCAGCACCGGCTCAGGGCGGCCAAGCGGGCCGGCCGGACCGAACGGCACAGCCGAGATGATGGCCTTGCCGAGCCGGTGGATATAGTCCTCGACGAACAGGGTCAGCTGACCCTGATACAGGATCGGGAACGGATCAGCGTAGAAGCGGCTGCCATCGTCCGGCAGCACCTGCCAGCCCGATCCCGGATGGGCGCGCAGGTCGTACAGATCCCGGCCCTTGGTTTGGCGCCAGCCGACCTTCCAGTGCGGCGCGTTGTAGCAAAGATGGTAGATCTTCTGGACGATCCGCCGCGCCAGCGCCTTTGCCGCCCTGACGCCAAGCTTGGAAGCCGAGGGCATCGGCGGCGGGGCACCGGCCTGCGCCGGCTCGGGCAGAACCGGCACGGCCGACGCTGCGCCTGACATCGCAGCGACGATCAGACTTGCCGTACGCGCCAGCATGTCCTGGAAGGACGCCAGCGCGATACCGCCATATTCGGTTCCCAGGCGCCCGGCGGCAATCGCAGCCCCGTTTTCCTCGACGCGGGCGATTGGCGTCTGGCCGGCGAGGATCAGGGCGAGCAGGGCCGCTTCGCCGCTGGCGCCGCCATAGGTGACGTGCCAGATCCGTGGGCCTTCGAGCTGAACGTCACCGCAGAGGTCGACGACCAGATCGACCGAAGCGGGCGGCGCGCCGTAGCGGGCGAGCGCCGAGCGCGGCACGCGCTTTGCCAGCCCATCGCGGGGCAGGCCATGGATTGCTGTTTCAAGTTGGAACAAGGCCTCGGCGCTGCGCGGGATACCGCCGCCAGCCGGCCGGGCATCGACGGACAGCTCGACATTCGCGAGTGCGGCCAGGCGTTGAGCGAGCAGGACATGGAAGCCACGGACGCAATCGCCGTCCAGGCGCAGGCTTAGCCGCATGTTGAACACCTGGCATTTTCGTGGCCGACGTCAGAACATGGGACACTGGTGTCGGCCCGGTTGAAGTGTTGCCCCATTTTCGTCCGTCTCTCGTTCAGTTGCGCGGTGTCAACACCCCAGTACGTTTACTTAAGCAAACTCCGTGCCAAAATTCATGCGGGTTCCAAACATAATTAATAATGTTTTAACAATTGGAGTAATAGCTAGGTTCATGCCCGCGATTTGGTCTTGCAGGCAAATGGAGTATTGTAGGAGGCAGCTATGCTATCATCTCTGCCCATGGTGCCTCAGCAATACTTTCCGGAAGCAGGATCGGTGGAATCAGCGGGATCATACGCACCTTCGACCGTCGAGCTTGGCGATCTGAAGCGCATTCTGGTCCGCCGCCGTCTCTGGATCATCGGCACGACCGTGCTGCTGACGCTCGCAACCCTGCTCTACGGCCTCCTCACACCCCCGCTGTACAGCTCCGTGGCGGAAATCATCATCGATCCGCAAGACCTGCAAGTGGTCACCAACGATATCAATCCGAGCGGGCTGGCGCCCGATGGCGGCATCACACAGGTTGAAAGCCAGGTCAGCGTCGTCCAGTCGACGGGCGTGCTGCAGCGGGCGATCGCGGCGACCAAACTGACCGAGGATCCGGAATTCAACGGGCAGGGCATGCTGTCGCGCGCCCTCGGTTCCGGTTCGGCCGCGACCGACCGGACAGTGGCAACCCTCGACGCCCTGCGCCGGCGCTTGGCGGTGAAGCGGGCGGACAAGGTCCTGGTCATCGACGTGATCGTCACCGCCAAGAGCCCCGACAAGGCGGCACTTCTGGCCAACGCCATCGCACAAGCCTATCTGGCAGACCAGGCGAGCGCGCGCGCGCAAGCCGCCACCGATGCGTCGAAGGCGATCACCGCGCGGCTGGACGAACAGCGCAAGCGCGTTCAGCAGGCCGAGAACGCCGTCGAGGCCTACAAGTCCGCCAACAACATGGTGATGGCGGCGGGCAATCTGGTCAGCGACCAAGAACTGACCGAGCTCAACACGCAGCTTTCGGCGGCGCAAAGCCGCACCGCGACGCTGAAGGCGCAGGTCGACCAGATGCGCAAGCAGAGCGGCACACCCGATGCAACCTCGGAAGCGATGCGCTCGTCGGTGATTTCGAGCCTGCGGTCGCAGGAAGCAACACTTGTCGACCAGGTCTCGCAGCTTGGCACCGAACTGGGGCCGCGACATCCGTCGATGATTGCCGCGCTGCAGCAACTGCGTGACACGCGGCAGCTGATCGCGCGCGAACTCGGCCGGATCCAGACGGCCACCGAGACCGATTACGAGCGGGCGGTTGCCAACCAGCAGGCGCTGGAAACGAAAGTCGCCAGCCTCAAGAACAAATCGCTCGACACCGACCAGGCATCGGTGCGGCTGCGTGAATTGCAGCGCGATCTCGAGGCGGTGCGTTCCGTCTATGCAACCTACCTGCAGCGGGCTCAGGAAACGMGCGAGCAGATCAACGTCGACAGCACCAACGCTCGCGTCATTTCGGACGCCATGCCCGCCCAGAAAAAGAGCTGGCCGCCACTGGGGCTGCTTTTGTTCGGCGCCGTGTTCGGCGGATTGGGGCTGGGCACCGGCCTGGCGCTGATTGCGGAATACTCCTCGCCGACGGTGCTTTCCAGCGCCCAGATGCAATTCACGATCGATGCCCCCGTGCTTGGCATCCTGCCGGCGGGAGCGAAGGCGGGACGGCGCTGGTGGCCTTTCGGCACCAGCGCGGCCGTCGCGACCAGCCAGAAGACGGATGCCGTCGTCGGCCTTGCGCTCCGCCGCATGTTCAGTTCGGGCCGGCGTCCGCCGGATTGGCCGCTGGTGCCGTCGATCCTGGTGACGTCGCCGCCAGAAGACGGCCAGCAACGCAACAGGATCGCACGGCTGCTCGCCAACGCCGCGGCGGCCAGGGGCAGCCGGGTCCTGTTCGTCGATACCAACACCAGCAACGGCCAGAAGGACCCGCAGCCCGGAATACTCGATGTGCTGCGCGGCGAATATGCGTTTGAAGCCGTCAGCCGTTACGCCCCGGGCAGCAACGTTGCCCTTCTGGGCAGGGGCCGGCCGAAGGCGATCTTCCAGGAAGCGCACGGCGTCTACTTCGCGCAGCATATGCTGGCCCAGGCGAGCCGGAGTTTCGAACTCGTTGTCGTCGATGGTGGTGCGCTCGCCGAGAATCTCAATGCCTCGCCGCTTGTCGCCATGGTCGACGAGATCGTGCTCGTCGCCAGGCTGAACGCCACGCCGATGCGTGATGTGACGGCGACGATGCAGGCGATTTCCGTCATGGGGCGGTTGCCGACAGGCGCATTGCTGGTCGACGAGGTGGCCTGACATGGCGTCGGGCTGGAGCGGAACAGCCTCGAATTTCGGCGCTGCCGCGCCCCGCGCCGGCACCTCGGTCGATGCGGTGACCCAGGTTGGACTGATCGCAGCCGTGCTGGTGCTGTTCGCCGTCTCGGGCGGCATGTTGTGGCTGCTGGGCTACAATTACGACGGCCTGTCAGGCAGCGCGGCGACCAAGATACATCCCTCCACCTATCTCATCATTCTGCTGTTTGCCTGGCGTTCGTGCACATTCGGCAATCCGGTCGGCTATTGCGTCCACGTCGCCGACAGGCGGCCCGCCACCGCACTGATGAGTGTCATCGCCGTCGTGCTCCTTGTCGTCGTCATCGTCCGGCAACGTCCAGGCATGGYCGGCATGATCGACACTTTCGTGGCTTCCGGGCTGCTGGTGCTCATGCTCGGCGAGGATGACGAATGGACGTTCGCCCGGCTGCCCACCGTCATTCATGCGGTCATGACGGTCAATGGGTTGCTCGCCCTAGTCGAATTCGCCACCAAGACACTGGTGTTCCCCTATCGTTTCGATGGCGAGGTGTTTGCCACCGATCCGCGTTCGAGCGCGCTGCAGGGGCATCCGCTGGTCAATGCCACGGTGACGTCTGTCTACGTGCTTGCCCTTTTGAGCGGTTCAAGATCGCTGCCGGCTCCGCTGCGGCTGGCGATGATCGGCCTGCAGTGCGCGGCGCTCGTCGCGTTCGGCGGCCGGTCGGCGATGGTGGTGACCATCCTGCTGGGCGGCAGCTACGTGCTTTTCCACGGCTTTCGCAAATTGCGCACGGGACGCGTCAACCTGCTCGGCGCCGCATTGGCGATGATGCTGGCCGCGCTGCTGCCGGTTGCCATCGCCGTATTGGCCTCGCAGGGCTTTTTCGATGCGCTGCTCGGCCGTYTCGTTTCGGATGGCGGCAGTGCCAATGCCCGCGTCGAGATGTTCGAGATCTTCAACTATCTGGAACTGCGCGATGTGATTGTCGGGCCGAGTGTCGATCTCGTCGAGAGCCTGCGCCGGATCAACGGCCTCGAATGGGGTATCGAGAACCCATTCGTGCGCATGACGGTCTACCAGGGCGCCTTCTTCACCCTTTTGATGATGTCCAGCTTCGGGCTGTTCATGCATGAGGTGGCGCGGCGCTGCCATCCTGGCGTGTGGCTGCCGGTGGTGGGCTGGCTCATCCTTCTCAACACCTCGGAAAGCATCTCCTCCAAGACCACGCTGCTCACCAAGGTCGCGGTGCTGTGCCTTGCCCTTTACCGGCCGGCGCGGTCGGTGATCAGGCCGGTCGGCGGGGTTCGTCCTCTCGCGGAAACGCAGAACCGCTCCACATCTTCTTGATGCAATTGCGGGCGGAAAGCCGT
Organism: Mesorhizobium sp. P5_C1; assembly: GCF_054049815.1. Lineage (NCBI taxonomy): Bacteria > Pseudomonadati > Pseudomonadota > Alphaproteobacteria > Hyphomicrobiales > Phyllobacteriaceae > Mesorhizobium > Mesorhizobium sp. P5_C1. Next base: position 9,774 of record NZ_JBFULQ010000142.1, read on the forward strand.
TTCACAACGCTCAGTCAACTGGCTGCCGCCAATGGCCGAGATGGGCCGGAAGCGGACGGACAGCTCCAGGTGACAAATGCGAGAAAGCGGACGTCGAGCCTGACCGGGAACTTCAGCCGGCTGATAGTATGTGCGCCCCAAGGCGGATCGGGCGACGAGCTCAATGTTCCTAGGTCGATTTCGTCTACTTTGCGGCAGCCTCGATCACGCGAGCGACCGCAGCCGGCTGAGAGATGAAGACAGCGTGGCTTGCGGCCACTTCAGTCACCTTCGCGCCCGAGCGTTGATACATCCAGCGTTGAAGCTCTGGACTCACGACATGATCCTTGGTGGTCAGGATCGCAAAGCTGGGCTTGGTTCGCCATGCGGCAACGGAGACCGGCGCTCCCAGAGCTTTCTCCGCGAGCTGCTGCTGTGAATCGGCCAGGAATTGAGCGTCCGCTGCCGGGACGTCCTGGGCATAGGTCGCAGCGAACAGCGCCGGCTGCATGAAGAAATACTTGCCCGTGGTGGCCGTGGCGGCCGGGGTGGCCCGCATGGCGTCGCTTGGCGCGGCGAACTTGGACAGAAGCTGCCCGCTGGCTTCCCCTACATCGGGCTGGAGTGCGGCCACATAGACGAGCGCACTGACCTTCGGATCGGCGCCTGCCTCCGTGATCACCGAACCGGCATAGCTGTGACCGACCAGGACGATGGGCCCCGTCTGCTGATCAATGACGCGCTTGGTGGCCTCAACGTCCTCGGCGAGACCAGTGAGCGGCTCCTGCACGACAGTGACATGGAACCCATCCTTGGACAGGATGTCGTAGACGGCTCGCCAGCCTGAGCCATCCACCAGGGCGCCGTGGACAATGACGATATCTTTCGCGGCCGGCTTTGCATCAGCGCGAGCCATGGTGCCACTCAAGGCAACCATGAGGGCAATGACAAAGTTCTTTCGTAGTGTGGACATGAGAGGCTCCTGTGGTGTTTCAAGGGGTTGAGGACGTTGTTTAGGTCGGAAGTTGGTGGTTCGCGCCGAGGAATTCGCTCGCGTAGGCATAGAGGCCGAGAATCCCCTCCATGTGTTGCAAAGCACTGCCTTGCTCGCCTACGCCGCGATTTCAAAGACGAGCTCGACTTCGACCGGCATGCCAAGGGGCAGGCTGGCGACGCCAAGAACGACGCGGCCCGAGAGCATCCCGGTGCCGAACACCTTGACGAGGAGTTCGGACGCTCCGTCGGCGACTTTCGGATGGTCCCGGAAGTCGCCCTCCGTCGCGATATAGACGCCGAGCTTCGCCACGCCGATTATCTTGGCGAGCGAGCCGAGATGCGCCTTGGCCGCGGATAAGGCGCTAAGACAAGCAATCTCCGCGGCCTCTCTCCCGTCCTCCGCTGAGAGCGCGCCACCGACGCGTCCGACATATTGCGGCTCGCGCCCGACGACCGGCAGCATGCCGCTCAGATAGAGCAGATTGCCGATCTTCACGGTTTCGACATAGGCGCCGAAGGGGGTGGGCGGCGGAGGGAGCGCGATGCCGAGATCGCTCAGCCGCTGGTCTGCACTGGCTTGCGTGCTCATCGAGGTCACCATCTTCCCAGATGTGCGCCGCCGTCGACGTGCAGCACCTCCCCGGTTATGCGCGGCGCCTCTGTCAAGAAGAGCACCGCATCGGCAATTTCTTGGACGCCGGAGATGCTGTGCATGGGCGAGAGCGTGTTCAGAAAGTCCTTCGGGTTGTCTTTGTGCAACGGCGTGTCGACAACGCCGGGGGCGACCGTGTTGGCACGGATCTGCTCCTTTGCATATTCCATGGCGATGTTCTTCGACATGGCTTCGATGCCTCCCTTGGTCAGCATGGCGACCGATGCATTCACACCGGCGATCGGGCGATCCACCAGGGGTGTCGTGATGCTGACGATGCTACCACCACGCTTCTGCGCCAGCATCTGCCGCACGACGCGCTGCGTGAGGTGCAGAAATCCTTCGAGATTCGTTGCCGCGAGGCGACGGTAGTCTTCGACCGTGTAGTCGACGAAGGGCTTGGTGAAGAAGATGCCGGCATTGTTGACCAGGGCGTCGATCGAACCGAATCGCGCAAGCGCGGCTTCGACGACGGTCTTGGCGGTATCCGGGTCGGCGATGTCGCCATCGACGCGGGCCAGGCGGTCGGATGCGTTCAGCTCCGTCGACCGGCTGACCTGCCGCGAGGTCGCTACGACGTTGTAGCCCCTTTCGAGAAAGCTGTTGGTGAGGCCGGCACCGATGCCCTGAGAAGCCCCTGTGATTACGGCCGTTTTCCGCGTCTGCATTTTCATCTCCAAAGGGTGGGCAGCGTCAGTGCTGCTGGATTGCCCTAATGGGACCGATGTAGTGC
>NZ_JBFULQ010000143.1:0-12118 GCF_054049815.1 Mesorhizobium sp. P5_C1
AAGGAATGGTCGCCGAAGATCGGCAAGCAGGGCTGCGTCGTCATCGATAATTCGTCGGCCTTCCGCTATGACCAGGATGTGCCGCTGATCGTGCCGGAAGTGAACCCGGACGCGATCTCGCTGTTCACGCGCAAGAACATCATCGCCAACCCGAACTGCTCGACGGCGCAGCTGGTGGTGGCGCTGAAGCCGCTGCACGATGTCGCCACCATCAAGCGCGTCGTCGTCGCCACCTACCAGTCGGTGTCGGGCGCCGGCAAGGAAGGCATGGACGAGCTGTTCACGCAGACCCGCGCCGTGTTCGTCGCCGACCAGGTCGACGTCAAGAAGTTCACCAAGCGCATCGCCTTCAACGTSATCCCGCAYATCGACGWCTTCCTSGACRACGGCTTCACCAAGGAAGAATGGAAGATGGTGGCCGAGACCAAGAAGATGCTCGACCCCAAGATCAAGCTGACGGCGACCTGCGTGCGCGTGCCGGTGTTCATCGGCCACTCGGAAGCGGTCAACATCGAGTTCGAAAAGCCGATCACGGCCGACGAGGCGCGCGATATCCTGCGCGAGGCGCCTGGCTGCCAGGTCTTGGACAAGCGCGAGGACGGCGGCTACATCACGCCGCTGGAATCGGCCGGCGAGGACGCCACCTTCATCTCGCGCATCCGCGAGGATTCGACCATCGACAACGGCCTGTCGATGTGGATCGTCGCGGACAATCTGCGCAAGGGCGCGGCGCTCAACGCGGTGCAGATCGCCGAGCTGCTGGTCGAGCGCGGCCTGATCCAGCCGAAGAAGAAGGCGGCATAGTTTTCGCCTACGGGCCGTATCGCCGCAGCTGCGGCGGGCCCTCCGCGAGGGCGCCGGAAAGCCGGCGGCCCGCGGTCAAGGCCTCGGCCTTGGGCCGGGGCGTTTCTTCCTTCTCCCCTTGTGGGAGAAGGTGGATCGGCGCGTAGCGCCGAGACGGATGAGGGGTGTTCCAGCGGAGTGAGACGTTGGCGTTCCCTTCATGACTAACACTCAGCCCTTAGATATCATCCTGCGTCCGGCCATCGGTTCGGACGCAGCCATCGCGAAGATTATGCGGGCGGCGCTTGGGTCGTTCGACTGGATGCCGGTCATCCATACGCCGGACGAGGACCTTGGCTTCATCCGCGATATCGTGCTGCCACGGCAGCAGTTGACGGTCGCCGAGGCCGGCAAAGCCATTGTCGGCTTCATTGCCGTCAGCGGCGAATGGGTGGAGCAGCTCTATCTCGATCCGGCTTGGACGGGACAAGGCATCGGCAGCCGGTTGCTGATCGACACGACTGCTGCTTTGCCGGTCGTCAGGCTGCATTGCTTCCAAGCCAATACCGGCGCCCGGCGCTTCTATGAGCGCCATGGCTTCATTGCCGAGGGTTTTGGCGACGGCACCAACAACGAGGAATGCCTGCCTGACATCCTCTTTGTCCGCAGGCGTTGATTCAGCCGGCGCTGTCCTTGGCCAGCTGGCGCAGCAGCCCCAGGGCCTCCTCCGCCCGGTCGGCGGGGACGAACAGATGGTCGTGGTAGAAAGCCGAGACCGGGTTGACGCCAATGCCGGCGGCGGCCAGCCGCGTGGTGATGGCGGCGAGGAAGCCGACGGCTTCCAGCGACGAATGGATGTTCAGCGTCACCATCCGGCAGCGGAATGAAGCGGTCAGCCCCGTAGTGCTGGCCGCATCCTCGGTCACGATCAGCGTCACGCCCTCGCGCTCGCGAAAGATCATCATCGGTGCGAGGCCTTCCGGCTGGGCAATGCCGGGCGCCAGCGTGGCGAAGACATAGGTGCCGGCCAGCAGTTCCGGCGTCATCGATGCCAGCAGTGTCTTCAGATCGGTCTCGCCGGCCATTTTTTCCTCTCGACTGATGCAGGGCGCAGGCTCTTCAATATCTGCCGCCGAAGCATACCGATAGTCCGCACACTGCACGCACGACATGGCGATGTCGCTGACGGCTGAGCTTGCCCGCCTGTTGCCTCGCACAATAGCGAAGCTCAGGGCCGATGCCGGTCCGTGAAAAGGTCTTTCGATGATCGTTCGCCCGCGCCCCACCTTCCTGCAGTTGTTCTTCGTCATGCGCGGCTCGGTGGTGCCACGCATCCTGCCGCAGATCCTGGGTTTCGCGCTTTATTCCGCGGTCATCCTCGCCGTGGCGCGCCAGTTCCATCTCGATTTCAGCGTCTTCAACATCACGCCTTTCGGGTTGGTTGGCGTGACGTTGTCGATCTATCTGTCGTTTCGCAACAACGCCGCCTACGACCGCTGGTGGGAGGCGCGCAAATTGTGGGGCACGCTGGTCTTCGAAATCCGCAATCTGGCGCGCGCCACCACCAGTCTCATCGCCGATCCGGCCGAACAGCGCGCGCTGCTGATGGAGGCGCTCGCCTTCTGTCATTTCCTGCGCGGCCAGTTGCGCAAGATCGACAGCATGAAGGACGCCCGCGCCTTCATTGCTACCGAGGCCGACACGGCCGCGAACTTCGCCAACCCGGCGGACGAGATGGTCAGGCGCATGGGCCGGCGCGCCAACGCGCAGCGTCGGGCTGTTCAGCTCGATCCGATCGGGTTCCGCATCCTCGATGAAAGGCTGGCATCGATCACCGCCATCCAGGCGGGCTGCGAGCGCATCGCCGGCACGCCCTTGCCCTTCGCCTATACGCTTTTGGTGCATCGCACGGCCTACATCGTCTGTATGCTTCTGCCCATCGGGCTGATCGCGACCACCGGCTGGGCAACGCCGCTGTTCACGGCGCTGATCGCCTACACCTTCTTCGGCCTCGACGCGCTTTCCGAAGAACTCGAGGATCCGTTCGGCACCGAGGCCAACGACCTCGCCCTCGACGGTCTCTGCCGCGTCTGCGAAATCTCGGTATTCGAAGCGCTGGGCGAAACGCCGCCGAAGATGCTGCCGGCCGAGAAGTTCTATTTTTCTTAGGTGCTCGACACAGGGTTCTGTCGGCCGCCGCGATGTGGAAGCGCGAACGCTGGCGAAGGATCGCAGCAGAACGGCTTTGCTGCCACCGGCGCCAAAAAGAATCCTACCCGTGTCGGATCGCCGACGCATACCGCGTCCTTGGCTTGACCCCAGTGTATAGGGCTCGAAACTTGGAGGAAACACTATGAGCATTTCCGAAACCGCGCCCGTCTCGGCGGGCGCCCTGTGGACCGGCCGCGCACTCAGCGGCGTCATCGTGCTGTTCATGGTCTTCGACGGCGTCATCAAACTGCCGCCGCTCGACATCGTCACGCAGACGATGGTGCCGCTCGGCTGGCCGGCCGACGTCAATGTCGCGCGCATGCTCGGCATCGTCGGTTTGATCTCGACCGCGCTCTACGCCCTGCCGCGCACCTCGGTGCTCGGCGCCATCCTGCTCACCGCCTATATGGGCGGCGCCATCGCCACCAATGTGCGTGTCGACAACCCGCTGTTCTCGCACACGCTGTTCGGCGTCTATCTCGGCGTCATCCTGTGGGGCGGCCTGTACCTGCGCGACCCCCGGGTGCGCGCACTGATCCCGTTCAGCCGATAGATACGAAGGAGAGAGAAATGTTCGGCACCATCCTCATCATCCTGGTCGTCATCATCGCCGCCGTGCTTATCTATGCGGCAACACGGCCAAACGATTTCGTCACCACCCGCACGGCCAGCATCAAGGCCCCGCCGGAAGCGATCTTTCCGCTGATCAATGATTTCAGCCGCTGGCCGACATGGTCGCCTTACGAAAAGCTCGACCCTCAGATGAAGCGCACGCTCTCCGGCCCGACAAGCGGCAAGGGCGCGGCCTATGCCTGGGAAGGCAATGCCAAGGCCGGCAAGGGACGTATGGAGATCACGAATTCGGTGCCGTCCTCGCTGGTGTCGCTCAAGCTCGACTTCGAGAAGCCGTTCAGGGCCAACAACAGTGTCGACTTCACTCTGAAGCCTTCGGGCGACAACACCGCCGTCACCTGGGCGATGCGCGGCAGTCGGCCCTTCATCGCAAAGCTGATGGGCCTGTTCATGAACTTCGACACTTTGATAGGCAAGGATTTCGAGGCCGGCCTCGCCAATCTGAAGCGCCTCGGCGAAAAATAGACTTGGGCGGGCGGCGTTCAAACAAAAACGGCGGGCACAGGCCCGCCGTTTTCGTGAATGCGATACGGCAATACTTATTCGGCGGTGGCGGCTTCCGCCTCGGCCGGCGCAGCTGCAGCGGCCGCGACAGCGGCGGCAGCGTCTTCCTGCGCCTTCTTCAGCAGAGCAGCCCGTTCCTGCGCCTTCTTGCCCGGCTCGGCCTTCTTCGGGTTGGAGCGGGCGTCGCGCTTGGCAAGGCCGGCCTCGTCGAGGAAGCGCAGCACGCGGTCGGTCGGCTGGGCGCCATGCGACAGCCAATGCTTGACGCGGTCGGCGTCGACCTTGACGCGCTCGCCGTCCTTGGGCAGCAGCGGGTTCCACGAGCCGAGCGACTCGATGAAAYGGCCATCGCGTGGGGAACGGGCGTCGGCAACGACAACGTGGTAGTAAGGACGCTTCTTCGAGCCCGCACGGGCCAGTCGGATCTTCAAGGGCATTTCTTTTCTCCTAAAAACTCTGATTTCGTTAGTTGGTTTGTGGTTTTCGTTATCCCAAAGCCGCTGCGCAGTTTTGGGCGATATGCACTGGTTTCTCAGCCGGCTTTCGTCACACCGTTGGAAGCGGCGATCTGTTCGTGGTGGCGGATCACTTCGCGGACGACGAAGTTGAGGAATTTCTCCGCGAAATCCGGGTCGAGATGCGCATCCTTAGCTAGCTGGCGAAGGCGGGCGATCTGCTGCTGCTCGCGCGCCGGGTCGGCCGGCGGCAAGCCATGCGTCGCCTTCAGCATGCCTACCGCCTTGGTGCAGCGGAAGCGCTCGGCCAGCATGTGGATGAGGGCGGCATCGATGTTGTCGATCGAGGCGCGATAGTCGGCCAGGATGATGCGTGCGTCAGCCATGTCCTTTTCTTCGTTCATCGCGTCCTCACTTCTTCTTGCCAAGGCCGGGCAGGCCGCCACCGCCCATGCCGGGAAGCCCCGGAAGCTTCATGCCGCCGGGCAGACCAGGCAGGCCACCGCCGCCGGGAAGACCGCCGGGCAGGCCCTTCATGCCGCCGAGGCCGGCCGCCTGTGCCTGCTTCTGCAAGGCTTCGAGCTGCTTGGGATCCATCTTCGACAGGTCGGGCATGCCGCCGCCCATGCCGCCCATGCCCGGCATCATGCCGCCGAGGCCCATCTTGGAGGCAAGGCCGCCCATCATGCCGCGCATCAGGCCGCCGCCTTTGCCCTTGCCGCCCATAGCCTTCATCATGTCGGCCATGCCGCGATGCATTTTTAGGAGCTTGTTGATCTCGGCGGCGTCGGTGCCGGAACCGGCGGCGATGCGCTTCTTGCGCGAGTGCTTGAGGATATCGGGGTTGGCGCGCTCGGCCTTGGTCATCGACGAGATGATGGCGAGCTGGCGGCCGAACATCTTGTCGTCGAGACCGGCAGCGGCCATCTGGTCCTTCATCTTGCCCATGCCGGGCATCATGCCCATGATGCCACCCATGCCGCCCATCTTCGACATCTGCTGAAGCTGGCCGGCGAGGTCGTTCAGGTCGAACTTGCCCGACTGCATCTTCTTGGCCATCGCCGCCGCCTGCTCAGCGTCGATGTTCTCGGCTGCTTTTTCGACAAGCGAAACAATGTCGCCCATGCCGAGAATGCGGTCGGCGATGCGCTTGGGGTGGAATTCCTCCAGCCCGTCCATCTTTTCGCCGGTGCCGATCAGCTTGATCGGCTTGCCGGTGACGGCGCGCATGGAAAGGGCAGCACCGCCACGGCCGTCGCCGTCCATGCGGGTCAGCACCAGGCCGGTGATGCCGACGCGTTCGTCGAAGCTCTTGGCCAGATTGACGGCGTCCTGGCCGGTCAGCGAGTCGGCGACCAGCAGGATTTCGTGCGGGCTCGACACCTTCTTGATGTCGGCCATCTCGACCATCAGCGGCTCGTCAATATGGGTGCGGCCGGCGGTGTCGAGAATGACGATGTCGTGGCCGCCGAGCTTGGCCGCCTGGACGGCACGCCGCGCGATGTCGACCGGCGACTGGCCATCGATGATCGGAAGCGTCGCCACCTTCACCTGCTCGCCGAGCTGGCGCAGCTGCTCCTGCGCGGCCGGGCGGCGCGTGTCGAGCGAGGCCATCAGAACCTTCTTGTTCTGACGCTCGGAAAGGCGCTTGGCGATCTTGGCCGAAGTGGTCGTCTTGCCGGAGCCCTGCAGGCCGACCATCATGATGACGACCGGGGCCGGCGCGTTGAGGTCGATGGCGACGCCCTCGGCGCCGAGCATCTCGACCAGCTCGTCATGGACGATCTTGACGACCATCTGGCCAGGCTTGATCGACTTGACCACGGCGGCGCCGACGGCCTTCTCGCGCACCTTGTCGGTGAAGGAGCGCACCACTTCCAGCGCCACGTCGGCTTCGAGCAACGCACGGCGCACTTCACGCAGCGCGGCCGAGACATCAGCCTCCGACAGCGCGCCGCGGCCGGTCAGGCCGTTCAGGATGGAGCCAAGGCGCTCCTGAAGCGATTCAAACATCTTGCGTCCTTTGATCCCGGTTCATTCGACCCGAGAGGTAATGCGTTCGCGCCAGGTCGCCAAGCAAAAGCCAAAACCAAAAAGCACCCGGGGGCGCTCAGCGCTGCCGGGTGTTGGCCTCCAGGATCGATTTACAGCGCTTCACCTCAAAGAGGCTTCGGCGTCCTGGTCGGCTTGCTCGGAGGGATACTCGTCGCGGAATTCGTGGGGTGTAGACAGGAAATCGGTGGCAGAGTCAAGACAAGGGCCGTGCCGGTAGGGGTCTCAGTGCAAAATGTGACGCGATTGGACATGGCTCAGCAGCGAATTGACATAGGGCTCCATCTCCAGCCTTCGCGCAGTGGACAAGACGCTTGCCCAGATATCTTTCGGGTCGTGGCCGGATGCAATCATGCCCGGCGCATTATGAAACGCGTCCGCAAGCATACGGGCCTTTTCCAGCTTATCGGTCGCGCGAATTTCGATGAGAACAAGGTGCAAAATCCTCAGGATAGTTTCGCTGGTGACGGGCCGAGGATCAATCAATTGAAGTAGCTTCCTTTTTTGCAAGGGCTCGCGCGTTCCGGGCTTTGGTGCAACGGCGYCTATCAGCTCGCCTTCGGGAGCTCGGCGGCTACCCTCAGCGGCGAGCGTGGATGCAGCAGCAACGCAACCGTCAGCATGCTGCAGGCGATGCCGATCAGGGCAATGAGAATTGCATCCGACACCATCCAGCCCGGCCCTTCGAGCGGCTTGGCGCTGAACAAGGCGAAGGAATTGTAACTCTGCTGGTGTGAGATCAGCAGGAATCCGCTCAGATTGTTGCCGAGATGGGCGCCGAACGCAGCCCCGAGATTGCCGGTCGCATAGACCACAAGCGTCAAAAGCAGCGCGAAAGCGGCGACCGAAGCCAGCACGCAGGCGTTGATGGCGGCCGACGAGTTATTGCTCCAATGCAGCGAGGTGAACAGCAGGGCCGGCAGCAACCCCCAGATGAACGGGCTCTTGAACCGGCTTGCGAGACCGCGCAGCAGATAGCCGCGAAACAGCACCTCTTCCGAAGATGTCTGCAGCAAGGTGAGCGCGACGATCGGGATCATGAACAGCAGCCAGGACGACAGGCTGATCGGGCCGCGCGCAATCTCGGGCTGCAGCAGATAAAGCAGGATTTCGGACAGAAACGAGGTGATCAGCACCGCGATCAGCCCCTTGAGGAAGCCCGAACGCGAAACACGACGGCTGACGCTGAAGAGCGCCGACAGCTTCTCGCCATGAACCCAGCGCATGGCGATCCACAGGCCGATCCAGATGCCGGCAAAAGAGGTGAGCGCGGTGAGAATGCCGATCGGCGAGGCGAGGAAGTCCTGCATCGCTCCATCGGCTGACGGAGCCGCAGATGCCTGCCAGGTGAAGAACAGATAGGCGCCGCCGAACAGCACGGCCACGGTCGTTGCGGCCCAGAACAGGATGACGATCGCCGTTCCCACGAACAGGCGCGGCAAGGTCGTCCTGGCATTCGGCGAATGCCGGTAGCGTTCGAAGGCGGCAGGGTCGATCACGCGAATTCCTTGGGCAAGTGCTTCGGGGGCAAGTGCTTCAGGTCGCACGATCTAGGAGATCGCCGTCTCGCGCGCAATCATATCTGCCTCGCGGACTTCGACGGTTCGCACGCACCGATCCGACGTGGCGACACGCCATAAGGCGACCGCCGCTGCACTTCGCAGCGGTCACCCCGTTAACGTCAACGCACCACGTACATGATGCGCCGTGTCGACGGATCGACCAGTGCCGGCTGGCCGTTCACATAGACATAGCGATAGCTGTAGTCCGGAATTTCGCGCAGCTCGACCGTGTCGGGCAAGGTCGCGCCGGTCACCACCTCGCCATCTAGATAGACGGGGTCGAGGCGATGCGCGCCGACATAGGTTCTGACCTCGGTCGGAGGCGGGGGAAAGGCATCGTTGAGCGGATCGCTGGCGATGATCGCTCCGGTGTAGTCGGTCGAGTAGCCCTCCGGCGGCGAGACGATCGCGACTCTGGAGCCGTGCGGCCGCTGCGTCAGCACCACCCGGCTGCCGCCGAAATCAGCCGTCACATAGTCGGAATAGACCCAGCCCTGACCGCCGGCTTCGGCGATGGTGCACCACTTGCTGTTTTCGATGCAGCCATTGAGTGTCGCCGACTGGCCGGCGGCGAGCACGCCAATCACCGGATATTGCGGACCGGGGCCGGCGCGCACGTTAAGATCGGTGACGGCGGATACAGCGGTGTCGGCAAACGCGGCGCCCGACATGATCGTCAGCATTCCAGCGACTGCGGGAAACAATACGGATCTCATGGTTTTCTCTCCGTTTTCATGGTCCCTCGCCAGCGAAAACGGGGCAGTGGCGCATGCGTTCCAGCTAAAACGCCTGCGCCAACTCACGATTTGTTCCGGCTTCCCTTGGCAAATCAGTCAGAAGTTCGTGAACGAAGGCCAATTTCCGCGCCGTGACATCTGAAATGACGAAGGGGTAGAGGTCGGGCAGGCCCATGCAGCGGTTGATCGAATTGGAGGCTTCCGACAGCACCAGCCAGCGGGCGAGGATCTTTTCAAAAGGGTCAGGTGCTGCGGCAGGCTCCGAGGGCGCCGCCTGCAATCCACCGCCGGTGTCGCCTTGCGGCAAGTCGTTGGCCTCCACGGTCTCAAGCCGGCCGAGCGGGAAGTTCAGCGCATGGACCATTTCCAGCGTGTCGGTGATGTGCAGGTGGTGGGCCCAGGTTTCCGCCCAGTCCTCCCACGGATGCGAAGTGGCATAGGCCGAGATGTGGCTCTGCTGCCAGTCGGGTGGCGCGCCGCTCGCATAATAGGTCTTCAGCGCCTGTTCGTAATCGGCGCGTTCGTCGCCGAACAGCGCGCGAAAAGCCTCCAGCCTCTGGGGATCGTCGCGGATCAGGCGATCCCAGTAGTAATGGCCGAGTTCGTGGCGGAAATGGCCAAGCAAGGTGCGATAGATCTCGCCCATCTCGATGCGCCGCCTTTCGCGCTCGGCCGAGTCGGCTTCGGCGACGTTGAGCGTGATCAGGCCATTGTCGTGGCCGGTCAGGATGCGCTCGCCGCCGGGACCGCCGCCGATCGGATCGGCTAGCAAGTCGAAGGCAAGGCCGACCTCGTCGGCAGGGTTCTGCTTGGGCGCGACCGGCAGTCCGACCGCGAGCAGCGAATAGATGGCACGCTTCTTCGCCGCCTCGACGCGGATCCAGCGGCGGCGATTGCCGTCGACCGACAGATCCGGGATCAGCTGGTTCAGCACGCAGGCGCGGCAAAAAGCCTGTCCCGGCTCGGCCATCCAGTTGCAGGCGCATTCATCCGCATTGGTGCACTGGAAGATGCCGTCGACACCCGACAGCGCAAAACGCGCATGCTCGGGATCGTAGAGCACGAAGCTCGAGCAGTTCAGGCACTGGGCGTTCTCGAAATAGAGGCGGTGGCCGCAATGCGGGCAGTCGAAGAGTTTCATGTTGGTGTCAAACCTTCAGAGCCAGCATATAGGTGCACGGCGGCCCGTGCCCAACGCGAACCGCCGGTCGGTGTTCCGATCGAGGCTATTTTGCCGCAAGCTGGGCGGCGACCTGTCTTGCCACCGCTTCGCCCGACAGCCTTGCCCCACCGCAGGTCTGGATGAGCGGACCGGCGAGGTGCTCGCCGGCGAAGAAGATTTTTTCTGCCACCGGCTGCATCAGCGTCGCACGGGCCAGCGACCGGCCGGGTCGGGCGGCAGCGTATGCGCCGCGAACGAAGCGCTCGCCGYCCCAATTGGTCATCATGGCGCGCGCCACGTGCTTGCGGGTGTCGCTGCCGAAAATGCCGCACAGCCGGTCGACGACGAAGTCGATGCCCGCAGCCTCGCCCGCTGCCGAGATCTCCCATGCGAAGTCGCCGCCGACGAAACCGACCATCAGGTCGAGGTCGAAGGGGAAACACAGGAAATAGATGTCGTGCCGGGCCATGCGCTCGATCAAAAGGTCGTCGAAGGGCTGCAGGCCAAGCCTCGTGCCCCGGATCTCGACCGGCAATTTGGTCAGCATGCCCATCGGCAGGTCGAAGAAGGCGCCAAAATGCGTGTCGGGAAGTGCCGGCGTGAATTCGATCTCCTCAAAGGCGAGCACCGAAGGCGAGGCCGTGACGATGACCGCTTTGGCGCGGATGGTGCCTCGATCGGTGACGCAGGCGACATCAGGTCCGTCCCAGAGAATCCTGCGTACCGGCGTCGACAATTCGACCGGCAGGTCGGCGCCGAAACGGGCGACCAGCGCACCAAAACCTTCCTTGCTGAAATAGTTGGGGTCGAGATCGGCGGCTGCCTGAAAGTCGAGGATCGAAATCTCGTCCTCGTCGGCGCCGAAATCCATCGGTCCGGCGAAGGTTGCGGCGGCGCGCGGCGCGTGGCCCTTGGCGAGCAGCGCCGAAAGCCTATCGTCGGCGCCCTGCTTCACCTCATGCTTGGCCAGCAATTCGAACAGCCGCGCGTCGGCCGCCTTCATCTCGGCTTCCTCGGCCTCGCTTGCCTTGCGCTTGCGATAATAGAGATGGTCGACATTCATGTCGTGGTGATGCAGCGTCCAGCCGGCCGCCTGGGCTTCTGGAAAATAGGGGTTGCGGTCAGCGGCGTGCAGCCAGGCGCAGCCGATGTCGAAGGGGATGCCGAAATGCTGGTCGCTGGTCCATGCGCGGCCGCCGATGCGGCCCATCGCTTCGAGCAGCTTGAAGGAGAGGCCGGCTGCCTGCAAGGTCCTGGCCGCGGCCAGACCCGCCGAGCCGGCGCCGATGATCACGACATCAACGTCTTCCATGGCTATTTCGCCCCCGCCACAATATTCACTTGATCGTAGGCAAATTCCCCGGCATTCGCCAGCACTGCAGCAGAGACAGTGACAAGTGCGGGTTTCGCTGGCAAATTCGCAAGCGGGACGTGATTCAGGCAATCAGGAGAGAAAAGCATGGCATTACTTGCCAAGGGTAGGATTTTTGTGACCGCGGTGGTGGCGGTGCTTGCGCTGGCGACGGGCGCGCAGGCGGCGGCCAGCTGTGGCAAGACTGGCGCCGSCTTCGAAGCCTGGAAGCCGGAGTTCGCCGCGGAGGCCAGGGCCGAAGGTGTGGGTCCCAAGGGTCTGGCCGCTCTGGCCGGCGCGACCTACGCAACAAAGACCATCTCCGTCGACCGCGGCATTCACAAGGCTTTCAGCGGCTCAGTGGAAGATTTCATGAAGCGCCGTGGCGGCGCTGCGATCATTTCCAAAGGCCGTGCGCTGAAGAAGTCGAACGCGGCGCTGTTCGACAAAATCGAAAGCAACTATGGCGTGTCGCCAGGCGTGCTGCTCGCCATCTGGGGAATGGAGACTGGCTTCGGTTCGGCGATGGGCAACCAGAATACGGTCTCTGCAATTTTGACGCTGGCCTATGATTGCCGCCGCCCGGAATTCTTTTACCCACATGCCATTGCGGCCTTGAAGCTGGTTGATCGCGGTGCGTTGACCTCCTCGTCGGTCGGCGCTGCGCA
>NZ_JBFULQ010000144.1:0-12099 GCF_054049815.1 Mesorhizobium sp. P5_C1
GTAATCCCTTGACCGCCGACAGGGCGGTGCTAACGTTTGTCCAATCGGTCAAAAATTTGCGTAGCACGAAATCGCAACGAAGACCAAGCGTTGGGCGCACCGAAACAATTTACAAGGGGAAGTCTTGGTCATGTCCAACCGGCTGAAAGTCACGCCGAACGATCTCAGTGCATTCTGGATGCCGTTCACGGCAAACCGGCAGTTCAAGCAGGCGCCGCGCATGATGGTGTCCGCCAAGGACATGCATTACACCACCAGCGATGGCCGCAAGGTGCTGGACGGCACCGCGGGTCTGTGGTGCGTCAATGCCGGCCACTGCCGGCCGAAAATCACCGAGGCCATCCAGCATCAGGCCGCCGAGCTCGACTACGCGCCGGCCTTCCAGATGGGCCATCCGATCGTCTTCGAACTGGCCAACCGCCTGGTCGACCTCGCGCCGAAGGGCATGGACCATGTCTTCTTCACCAATTCCGGCTCGGAATCGGTCGAAACGGCGCTCAAGATGGCGATCGCCTATCACCGCGCCAAGGGCGAGGGCTCGCGCACCCGTCTGATCGGCCGCGAGCGCGGCTATCACGGCGTTAATTTCGGCGGTATCTCGGTCGGCGGCATCGTCTCCAATCGCAAGATGTTCGGCACGCTGCTCGGCGGCGTCGACCACATGGCGCACACGCATCTGCCCGAGAAGAACGCATTCACCAAAGGCGTGCCGGAGCATGGCGCGGAACTGGCCAACGAGCTGGAGCGCATCGTCGCCCTGCATGACGCCTCGACCATCGCCGCCGTCATTGTCGAGCCGGTCGCCGGTTCCACCGGTGTGATCCTGCCGCCCAAGGGCTATCTGCAGAAGCTGCGCGAAATCTGCACCAAGCACGGCATACTTTTGATCTTCGACGAGGTCATCACCGGCTTCGGCCGTCTCGGCACGCCGTTCGCCGCCGACTATTTCGGCGTCACGCCCGACATCATGACCACCGCCAAGGGCGTCTCCAACGGCGTCATCCCGATGGGCGCGGTGTTCGTGAAGAAGGAAATCCACGACGCCTTCATGACCGGCCCCGAGCACATGATCGAGTTCTTCCACGGCTACACATATTCGGGCAATCCGATCGCCTGCGCGGCGGCCTTGGGCACGCTCGATACCTACAAGGAAGAGGGCCTGCTCACCCGTGGCGAGGAACTGGCGCCCTATTGGGAAGACGCACTGCATTCGCTGAAGGGCGAGCCGAACGTCATCGATATCAGAAACATCGGCCTGATCGGCGCGATCGAACTGGCGCCGATCGCCGGCCAGCCGACCAAGCGGGCCTTCTCGGCCTTCGTCAAGGCGTTCGAGCGCGGCGCGCTGATCCGCACCACCGGCGACATCATCGCGCTGTCGCCGCCGCTGATCATCACCAAGGGCCAGATCAACGAATTGATCGACCATGTGCGGGATGTCCTGCGCTCGATAGACTAATCTGCCTATACCTGGACGGGTGGCGACGGGAACCGCCGCCCGCCCAGGACATGAAATGAGAGGACTTGGCATGGCCGCACCCGGCGAGAATCTGCGAATCAATTCAGACCGTTTGTGGGATTCGATAATGGAGATGGCGAAGATCGGCCCCGGCATTGCCGGCGGCAACAATCGCCAGACCGTAACCGACGAGGACGGCGAGGGCCGGCATCTGTTCAAGCGCTGGTGCGATGCGGCCGGGCTCGACATGGGCGTCGACGAGATGGGCACGATGTTTGCCCGCCGCGAAGGCGCCGATCCAAGCCTGCCGCCGGTCTATGTCGGCAGCCATCTCGATACGCAGCCGACCGGCGGCAAGTATGACGGCGTGCTCGGCGTGCTGGGCGGGCTTGAGGTGGTGCGCTCGCTCAACGATCTCGGCATCAAGACCAAACATCCGATCGTCGTCACCAACTGGACGAACGAGGAAGGCGCACGCTTTGCCCCGGCAATGATGGCATCCGGCGTGTTTGCCGGTGTGCTCGACCAGGCCGACGTCTATGAGCATGTCGACAAGCAAGGCAAGAAATTCGGCGAGGAGCTTGAACGCATCGGCTGGAAGGGCACTGAGAAGGTCGGCGACCGCAAGATCCATGCCTTCTTCGAACTGCATATCGAGCAGGGACCGATCCTCGAGGACGAGGGCATCGACATCGGTGTCGTCACCCACGGGCAAGGGCTGAAGTGGCTGCAGGTGACGCTGACCGGCAAGGAGGCCCACACTGGTTCGACGCCGATGCCGAAGCGCCGCAATGCCGGGCTGGGCATGGCGCGTGTGATCGAACTGGTGCACGAGATCGCCATGGACTACCAGCCCGACGCCGTCGGCGCGGTCGGCCATATGGAGGTGTTTCCCAATTCGCGCAACATCATCGCCGGCCGCACCTTCTTCACCATCGACATCCGCTCGCCCGAAAAGGAAGTGCTGGATGCGATGGACGGCCGCATCCGCGAAGGCATCGACACGATCTGCGAGGCGCTCGACATCCAGTACAAGATCGAGCAGGTCGGCGCTTTCGACCCTGTCACCTTCGACGCCGGCTGCGTCAAGGCGATACGCGATGCCGCCGAACGCCTCGGCTATACGCACCGCAACATCGTCTCCGGCGCCGGCCACGATGCCTGCTGGATCAATCGCGTTGCGCCGACCGCGATGGTGATGTGCCCTTGCGTCGACGGGCTCAGCCACAACGAGGCCGAGGACATCTCCAAGGAATGGGCGTCGGCTGGTGCCGACGTGCTGTTCCATGCCGTGGTGGAGACGGCTGTCATCGTGGAGTGAGCTTACAAATCCGCATTCCAAACGCCGCTCGCAAAGAAGCGCGAAGAGAACAAGGGAACAAGACATGACCAAAGTTATCAAGAACGGCACCATCGTCACTGCCGACCGCACGTGGAAGGCCGATGTGCTGGTCAAGCACGGCAAGATCGTCGCCATCGGCTCGGACCTGCATGGCGACCACGAATTCGATGCCACCGGCTGCTATGTCATGCCGGGCGGCATCGATCCGCATACCCATCTCGAAATGCCGTTCATGGGCACCTATTCGGCCGATGATTTCGAATCCGGCACACGCGCGGCGCTCGCGGGCGGCACCACGATGGTTGTCGATTTCTGCCTGCCGGCGCCGCAGCAGTCGCTGCTGGAAGCCTTGCAGATGTGGGACAACAAAACCTCGAAAGCATCCTGCGACTATTCCTTCCACATGGCGATCACTTGGTGGGGCAAGCAGGTGTTCGACGAGATGGCCACCGTCGTCGACAAGGGCATCACGTCGTTCAAGCATTTCATGGCCTACAAGGGCGCGCTGATGGTCGACGACGACGAGATGTATGCCTCGTTCCAGCGTTGCGCCGACCTTGGCGCGCTGCCGCTGGTGCATGCCGAGAATGGCGATGTGGTTGCAGCCCTGTCACAGAAGTTGYTTGCCGCCGGCAACAATGGCCCCGAGGGTCATGCCTATTCGCGGCCACCGGAAGTGGAAGGCGAGGCGACCAACCGCGCCATCATGATCGCCGACATGGCGGGCGTGCCGCTCTATGTCGTGCATGTCTCCTGCGAGCAGAGCCACGAGGCGATCCGCCGGGCGCGGCAGAAGGGCATGCGGGTGTTCGGCGAGCCGCTGATCCAGCACCTGACGCTCGACGAGAGCGAGTATTTCAACAAGGACTGGGACCATGCGGCGCGCCGCGTCATGAGCCCGCCTTTCCGCAACAAATTGCACCAGGATTCGCTGTGGGCCGGCCTGCAGGCGGGTTCGTTGCAGGTGGTGGCGACCGACCATTGCGCCTTCACAACCAAGCAGAAACGCAACGGCGTCGGCGATTTCACCAAAATCCCGAACGGCACCGGCGGGCTGGAAGACCGCATGCCGGTGCTGTGGACCACCGGCGTCAACACCGGCCGGCTGACGATGAACGAGTTCGTCGCCGTGACCTCGACCAACATCGCCAAGATCCTCAACATGTACCCGAAGAAAGGCGCCATCGTCGAAGGCGCTGACGCCGACATCGTCGTCTGGGATCCGAAACGCAAGAAGAAGATCTCGTCGAAGAAGCAGCAATCTGTCATCGACTACAATGTCTTCGAAGGGTTCGARGTGACCGGCCTGCCGCGCTTCGTGTTCTCGCGCGGCGAGTTGTCGATCCAGGAGGCCGAGGTCAAGGCCAAGCCGGGGCACGGCGAGTTTGTCGGCCGTGAGCCGAACGCGGCGGTCAACCGGGCGCTGTCGACGTGGAAGGAAATTTCCGCGCCGCGCAAGGTCGAACGCACCGGCATCCCGGCGACCGGGGTTTGAGCTTGGAGCGCTCGGCCGCGCTTATTTCGTTGGTCCTGGCTGCAGCTGTCGCTGGCCCAGCAGCAGCGAGCGGCGTGCTGGCCGGCTCCTGGGGCAACGATGTTGGCTGCGCCGGCGTCAAGGCCGGCTATCGGGACAGCGATGCCTATATCGTGCTGACCGCCGAGGGCATCGAGACCTATGGCAGCGGCTGCCGGTTCGCGCAGCAATTGACGTCGGTGCTGGGTGCCCAATCGGTGGCTTCGACCTGTTCCGCCGAGGGCGAGGCGGGGACGACGATCGAAACAATCGTGGTCACCAACAAGGGTGAGGATGGTTTCTTCGTCTCCATTCCGGGCCTTGAAGAAATGGGGCCGCTGCAATCATGTTCGTGACGTGGGGCGTTGGCATGCGCGGTTTTGGTCTGTCCCTTGCGATGGCGCTCGTGCTGGCTGCCGGTCAGGCTTCGGCGGCAGGCATCGATCTATCCAAGCCCTATGGCAACAAGTCCGGCTGCATCAACAAGAACGGCCAGGAAGTCTATGCCGAGGACATGCTGCTGCTGACGGACACGGATCTGGTCACCGTGGCAAGCGCCTGCACCTTTACCGACAAGCAGGCGAAATCGGACGGTTCGYTGGTCATCAAGGCGCAATGCGAGGCCGAAGGTGAGGATGGGCAGTCGCCGGCAGAGTTCACCGTCAAGCAAAGCCCCAAGAGCGCCAAGAAGCTGGTGATCACCGATGCGGACGGTAATGTCATGGGGGAAGTCTCCCGGTGCCGATGACGATCAAGTTCCCATCGGCTTCAAGCGACCAGCGCATCCAGTTCCGGCAGCAGGACGACGCTTTCCTGTTCGTTGGGATCGGTGCGGGCAATGACGGCCGAAGACGGGGCGCTGCTGAGATTGGCCGGCAGATGCGGCACGCCGGCCGGAATGTAGAAGAGGTCGCCGGCCTTGACGACGATATGATGCTCCAGCCGGTCGCCATACCACGTATGGACTTCGCCGGAGAGCACGTAGATCGCCGTTTCATGGTTCTCGTGCATGTGCGCCTTGGCGCGGGYGCCGGGCGGCATCGTCAGTATGTGCATGCAGATGCCGGAGGAACCGACGGTTTCAGTGGCGATGCCGGCGAAATAGGTCAATCCCTGCTTGCCTTCATAAGTGGTTTCAGGGCGGATAAGATGACAAGTGGGCGACATCGGGGAAAACTCCGGGCGTCGATTGAGTGGGACAAATTAGTGGGACTGGGGCCAATGGGACAGGGGCGAGTGGAAAACAACATCGCAATAAAAGCAATCGGATTCCGGTCGGCGCCGCAGTGGCGGGAACAGGCAGGCAGCAAGCGATGACGGGGATTTCGCCAGCCGTCGTCGCGGCAAGCCAACTCGGACTGACGTTCCAGACCAATGACGGGCCGGTGCAGGCGCTGTCCAATGTCGACCTGACCATCGGCAAGGGAGAGTTCGTCTCCTTCATCGGGCCGTCGGGCTGCGGCAAGACCACCTTGCTGCGCGTCATCGCCGATCTGGAGAAGCCAACCTCGGGGACGATTTCGGTCAACGGCATGACGCCCGAACAGGCGCGTGAGAAACGCGCCTATGGCTATGTCTTCCAGGCCGCGGCGCTGTTTCCGTGGCGCACCATCGAGCGCAATGTCGGGCTGCCACTGGAGATCATGGGTCTGTCCAAGGCGGAGCAGGCGGAGCGCATCAATCGCACGCTCGACCTCGTCAACCTCTCAGGTTTCGAGAAGAAATATCCCTGGCAGCTTTCTGGCGGCATGCAGCAGCGCGCGTCAATCGCCCGGGCCCTGGCCTTCGACGCCGACCTTCTGTTGATGGACGAGCCATTCGGCGCGCTGGACGAGATCGTGCGCGACCACCTCAACAAGCAATTGCTGGAACTGTGGGGACGCACCAACAAGACCATCTGCTTCGTCACCCACTCCATTCCCGAAGCCGTGTATCTGTCGACACGCATCGTCGTCATGTCGCCACGCCCGGGCCGCGTTACTGATGTCATCGAATCGACGCTGCCGAAGGAGCGGCCGCTCCACATCCGCGAGACGCCGGAATTCCTGGCGATCGCAGCCCGCGTCCGCGATGGTCTGCGGGCAGGGCACAGTTATGAAGATTGAGGYGGCGCGCTAGATGGACAGCTTCCGCGACAAGCTCGTTCCGGTGRCCTCGATCCTCGCTGGCGTGGTCGTGCTCTGGTACGTTTTCGCCGTTATCCTCAACACGCCGTTCCAGCGCGATCTCGACCGGCGCGCCGGTGAAACCCCTGCCTTGAGCGAATTCATCGGCAAGACGCTGTCGCAGCCGAAGCCGACGCTGCCGGCGCCACATCAGGTGGCGGTCAATTTCTTCGAGAACACCTTTCTGCGCCCCGTCACGTCGAGCCGCAGCCTCGTCTACAATGCCTGGGTGACACTGTCGTCGACGCTGCTTGGCTTTGCTTTCGGCACGGGGCTCGGCATTATCATCGCCGTCGGCATCGTGCATGTGGCGACGCTCGACCGCAGCTTGATGCCGTGGATCATCGCCTCGCAGACCATTCCCATCCTGGCGGTGGCGCCGATGATCATCGTCGTGCTGGCGGCGGTTGGCATCACCGGGCTCATCCCGAAGGCGATGATCTCGACCTATCTGTCGTTCTTCCCGGTGACCGTGGGCATGGTGAAGGGCCTGCGCTCGCCGGAGATCATGCATCTAGACCTGATGCACACCTACAATGCCAGCGCGTCGCAGACCTTCTGGAAGTTGCGCGTGCCGGCCTCGGTGCCGTTCCTGTTCACATCGATGAAGGTGGCCGTGGCGGCGAGCCTGGTCGGTGCCATCGTCGGCGAACTGCCGACCGGTGCGGTCGCCGGCATCGGTGCCAAGCTACTGGCCGGCGCCTATTACAGCCAGTCTATCGACATCTGGTCGGCGCTGGTCGCAGGTTCGGTGGTGGCCGCACTACTTGTCATGGTGGTCGGCATAGCTGGGCGCATCGTCGACCGCGCCATGGGCGGGAGGCCGGCATGAACTGGCTGAAACCCTCGTGGCAAGCGGTGCTCGCCATCGCACTGTGCCTGATCGCTGTGGCGCTCGGCGCGATGTCGAAGCCCGAAGCGGCAGCGCTTGCCGACCCGGCAGTCAGCTTCAACTACCCCTACCTCACAACGAAGGGCTTGATCTTCGGCCTGGCCGTGCTGGCGGCGCTGATCTCGATGACCAGGATTCCGCCCCTTGCAGAGGCGGTGGTGCTGTTTGTCGGCGCCCACCTCGTCGCATGGTTGCTGATATCGGGCATAACCGGTTTTGAAGGCACGGCACTGGCGCCGTACTTTTTGCTGCTCACTGCTGCCTGGCTGCTCGGCTGGCGCTGCGTCGCCGTCCTGTCGGAGCTTCGCCCGATGGCGAACTGGGCCCGGAGCGCGCTGCGCCTGATCATCCCCGCCATTTTCGGCGCCTGGATCCTGATCATCTGGGAAGCCGTGACGCGGGGCGCCGGCATTCCCTTCATCCTTTTGCCGCCGCCAAGCGCCATCGGCGCGCGCATCGCCAACTCGCTGCCGGTGCTCGGCGCCGATGTCCGGCAGACCATCTTCAAGGCGGTGATCTTCGGGTATGTCGTGGGCAGCGGTGCCGGCTTCATCACCGCGATCCTCGCCGATCGCGTACCGTTCCTGCGCCGCGGGCTCTTGCCGATCGGCAACATGGTCTCGGCGCTGCCGATCATCGGCGTCGCCCCAATCATGGTCATGTGGTTCGGCTTCGATTGGCAATCCAAGGCGGCCGTCGTCATCATCATGACCTTCTTCCCGATGCTGGTGAACACGGTGGCTGGGCTCGCCGCGTCCGGCCATATGGAGCGCGACCTGATGCGCACCTACGCATCGGGCTACTGGCAGACGCTGCTGAAACTCCGGCTGCCGGCAGCAGCGCCCTTCATCTTCAATGCGCTGAAGATCAACTCGACGCTGGCGCTGATCGGCGCCATCGTCGCCGAGTTCTTCGGTACGCCTGTCGTCGGCATGGGCTTCCGCATCTCGACCGAGGTCGGGCGGATGAACATCGACATGGTCTGGGCCGAAATCGCAGTTGCAGCACTTGCGGGTTCGGTCTTTTATGGTGTGGTCGCTCTTGTCGAAAGAGCCGTCACGTTTTGGCATCCCTCTGTCCGTGGTGGATAGGGCGGTGGGTTTAAGGGTACTAACTTCAGAGGGTAAAAAGATGAAAAGACTGATTATTCCTGTCCTGGCCGGCGCAATGTCGCTAGCCGCTTTCCAGGCAATGGCCGCCGACAAGGTGACGTTGCAACTGAAATGGGTCACGCAGGCCCAGTTTGCCGGCTACTATGTTGCCAAGGCCAAGGGTTTCTACGAGGCCGAAGGTCTCGACGTCGACATCAAGCCGGGCGGTCCCGACATTGCGCCCGAGCAGGTGATCGCCGGCGGCGGCGCCGACGTCATCGTCGACTGGATGGGTGGTGCGCTGGCCGCTCGCGAAAAGGGCGTGCCGCTGGTCAACATCGCCCAGCCGTTCAAGAAGGCCGGCATGGAACTGGTCTGCCCGAAGGACGGCCCGATCAAGACCGAAGCCGACTTCAAGGGCCACACGCTCGGCGTCTGGTTCTTCGGCAACGAATATCCGTTCTACGCCTGGATGAACAAGCTCGGCCTGAAGACCGAAGGCGGCCCGGATGGCGTCACGGTTCTGAAGCAGAGCTTTGACGTGCAGCCGCTGATCCAGAAGCAGGCCGACTGCATCTCGGTGATGACCTATAACGAGTACTGGCAGCTGATCGACGCCGGCTACAAGCCGGAACAGCTGACGGTGTTCAACTATTCGGCAATGGGCAACGACCTGCTCGAGGACGGGCTCTATGCGTCGGAAGATAAGCTCAAGGATCCGGCGTTCGAGGACAAGATGGTGCGTTTCGTGCGCGCCTCGATGAAGGGCTGGAAATACGCCATCGACAACAATGACGAGGCCGCAGGCATCGTCATGGACGGTGGCGGCCAAGACGAGAACCACCAGAAGCGGATGATGAGCGAAGTCGCCAAGCTGATCGACAATGCCGACGGCAAGCTCGATCCGGCGACCTACGAGCGCACCGCCAAGGCGCTGCTCGACCAGAAGATCATCACCAAGGAGCCGAAAGGCGCCTACACCACCGCCATCACCGACAAGGCGGTCAAGTAAGCCTAGCCGGCAATATCTTGATATTGACAAACGGCGCCTCTGTCAGAGGCGCCGTTCCTTTATGGTGTTCATGACGAAGCTGGTCTCGATCGAGGCGACGCATTTCAGCCGCGCGATCTTTTCCTTGATGAAGCGCTCGTACTGTTCGAGGCTGCCCGTCACCACCTTCAGCACATAGTCGCGCGAACCGGTGACGAGGTGGCATTCCAGCACCTCTTCCCAGCCGCGGATCGCGTCCTCGAACATGACGATCTCGTCCTCGTTCTGACGGCTGAGCCTGACGGTCGCGATGGCGACCATGCTCCAGCCGAAGGCGGCCGGATCGACCAGCGTGGTGTAGCCTCTGATGACGCCGGTCTCCTCCAGCCGCCGCACCCGCCTCAGACAGGGCGACGGCGACAAGCCGATCCGCTCGGCAAGTTCGTTGTTGGTGATGCGGGCGTCGGCCTGCAATTCCTGCAGAATCCTGCGGTCGAAATCATCGGCTATCTTTTGCTGCACTTTCGGCCTCTCCCGGCAATTTGTTGCGAGGATGCAGCCATGTGCGCCCAAAAATAGCAAGGACTGCGCGATGGGGATCGCATAAATTGCCGTGCGACACTCCTCGAAGAAGCAGGAAAAAGCCATGCCCGCGCCACGCCCGTCGAAAACCCATATCGGCAACCACAAGCTCCATCCGGAGACGCTAATGCTGAGCTATGGCTTCGATCCGCAGCTTTCGGAGGGCGCGGTCAAGCCACCGGTGTTCCTGACCTCGACATTCGTGTTCAAGTCGGCGGAAGAGGGACGCGACTTCTTCGACTACACGTCCGGCCGCAAGGAGCCGCCGAGCGGTACGGCGTCCGGTCTGGTCTATTCGCGCTTCAACCATCCCAACAGTGAGATCGTCGAGGACCGGCTCGCGATCTATGAGGGGACGGACGCCTGCATCCTGTTTTCGTCAGGCATGTCGGCGATCGCGACGACACTTCTCGCCTATGCTCGTCCGAGCGACGTCATCCTGCATTCGCAGCCGCTCTATGGTGGTACCGAGACGCTTTTGACGCGCACGCTTTCCGGCTTCGGCATCGGCGCTGTCGGCTTCGCCGACGGCGTCGACGAGACGGCCGTGCGCGCGGCAGCCGACGCTGCAGTCGCGAAGGGCCGTGTCTCGGTCATCCTGATCGAGACGCCGTCAAATCCCACCAACAGCCTGGTCGACATCGCGCTGATGCGCAAGATCGCAGACGAAATCGGCGCGCGCCAAGGGTCGGCGCCGATCATCGTCTGCGACAACACGCTGCTTGGTCCGGTGTTCCAGAGGCCCATCGAACACGGCGCCGATGTATCCGTCTATTCGCTGACCAAATATGTCGGCGGCCATTCCGACCTGATCGCGGGCGCCGCCATGGGCAGCAAGGCGGTCACCAAGCCGATCAAGGCGCTGCGCGGCGCGATCGGCACGCAGCTCGACCCGCATTCCTGCTGGATGCTTGGCCGTTCGCTGGAGACGCTGTCGATCCGCATGGAGCGGGCGAACGACAATGCGCGCATGGTCGCTGAATTCCTGCGCGATCATGCCAAGGTCGAGAAGGTGCATTACCTGCCGTTCCTGCGCGAGGATACGCCGGCCGGCCGCGCCTATAAGGCACAGTGTAGCGGCGCCGGCTCGACCTTCTCCTTCGACATACGCGGCGGACAGAAGGCGGCTTTCGCCTTTCTCAACGGCCTGCAGATATTCAAACTGGCTGTAAGCCTCGGCGGAACGGAATCGCTGGCCAGCCACCCAGCAGCCATGACCCATTCGGGGATACCCTTCGACGTGCGCCAACGTATCGGCGTGCTGGAGACCACGGTCAGGCTGTCGATCGGTGTAGAGCATCCGGACGATTTGATCGCCGACCTGACGCAGGCGCTGGCAGCGGTCTGACCGTCTCCGAGGCGCGCCTAGGCAGCGAGGCGGAGGCGCCGTCGCAGCTTTGAGTTGGATAATCCCAGGAGGGGCGGGCAACCGCCTCTCTCTTTATCGGTCGTCATCACATATGCGTGCGCCGAGGATACTTTTGGCCGGTAGATCGTTGTGGTGATGTATCCATGCGCTGGGGGGCCGCAGGGTGTTTCATCCAACGGAGGTTTCTAAAATGCGCATGCAGTCCATTTCGCCGATCGTTTCGGCACTTGCCGTCACTGTTTCTATCTTCCTTGTCTCGCCGGCCTTGGCCGACACGGAAAAGTTCACTGCGACGCTCGATGGCGGCCAGCAGAGCCCGCCCGTCACAACGAAGGGCAAAGGCACGGCCACTCTCACGTTCGATACGGCCAAGAAGAAGCTCAGCTGGAACGTCAAATATTCCGGTCTCAGCGGGCCGGCGACGGCCGCGCACATTCACGGCCCGGCGGCGATGGGTGAAAACGCCGGACCCGTCATCCCGTTCAAAAAGCTCAAGAGCCCGATCAAGGGATCGGAGACGTTGACCGATACGCAGGCCGCTGACCTCGAGGCCGGCAAATACTACGTCAACGTCCACACCGCCGCCAACAAGGACGGTGAGATCCGCGGCCAGATCGAAAAGGCGAAGTAGGATAACGTCGCCCCGGGGGACTGGGGGACTGAATTACCTCGAAGTTAAGGAACAGCGTCCCCTC
>NZ_JBFULQ010000145.1:0-11951 GCF_054049815.1 Mesorhizobium sp. P5_C1
CTGTCCTGCGCCTCGATCCGCCAGCAATTCTCGATCCCGGAAAACATCCGGCTGTCGCAGTTCACGCTGAAACTGTTCCGGCGGCTGAAGGACGAGTTCGGCGCGGATGCCGATATAGGCTTCCACGAAGGCGGCTATCTCATCCTTGCCGGCGAGAACGGGCTGCCGATCCTGAAAGCCAATCACCAGGCGCAGATCGCCGAGGGCGCCGACATCCTGCTTGAGGATGCCGACGCCTTGGTGCGTCGCTTCCCCTGGCTGTCGGTCGAAGGCATCACCGCCGGCGCCTATGGGCGGACCGGCGAGGGCTGGTTCGACGCGCATGCGATGCTGATGCTGTTCCGCAAGGCGCTACGCGAGAAGAAGATCGATTTCATCACCGCCGACGTCACCGGCATCGAGCGGCAAGGCGACCGCGTCACCGGCGTCAGCCTCGACAATGGCGAGACGCTGGAAGCGGGCATCGTCGTCAACGCCGCCGGGCCGAATGCCGGCAAGGTGGCTGGTATGGCCGGGCTGGCGCTGCCGGTGGAGCCGCGCAAGCGCAACGTCTTCGTCTTCGAGGCGCGCGAGAAATATGCCGACATGCCGCTACTGGTCGACCCGAGCGGCATCTGGCTCAGGCCGGAAGGCTCGGTCTACATCACCGCTGGTGCCGAGCCGGAAGAGGGCGACGGGCCCGCCGATCCCCAGGATTTCGATGTCGACTGGCCACTGTTCGAAGAGGTGATCTGGCCGGTGCTGGCCACCCGCATCCCGGCCTTCGAGGCGATCAAGCCGACCCGCGCTTGGGTTGGCCACTACGACTACAACACGCTCGACCAGAACGCGGTGATCGGCCCGCATCCGCAGCTGACGAATTTCCTGTTCGCCAACGGCTTTTCCGGCCACGGCCTGCAGCAGGCGCCGGCCGTCGGCAAGGCGCTGGCCGAGCTGATCGTGCATGGCGGCTACCGCACGGTGGATTGCTCGGCGTTTGGCTATGGCCGGGTTGCGGAAGGGCGGGCGTTTAGAGAATTGAATGTGATTTGAGGTGTTAGGCGTTGGGAACATGCCGTTCCCGCCGAGTTCCCGCCCACCCCCCCTCKGGCCTGCCGGCCATCTCCCCCGCAAGTGGGGAGATGACAGCTTCGACGCCGCGTCACCCCTGTCACATTTCGAGATTGGTGACAGCGATTGAGCGTGTAATCCCCCTCTTTGCGGGGGAGATGGCCGGCAGGCCMGAGGGGATGCTGTCCCGCCGACATCAAATGCACCGCCACGAGTCGGCTAAGCCGCGGCCAATCTCCCAGCGTCAAAATACACCTGCAGCCAGTTCAGCACCCTGCCCCAGCCCTCGGCGTGTTCAGCCGCCGCGTCGCTCAAGCCGGTAAAGCCGCCATGACAGATGGTGACGCGCGTGCCATCGGCGATCGGCTGCAGCAGCCAGGCGACCGTCGTTTGCCGCCGGCCAAGCGTGGGATGGTCCCACTCATAGGCCCGCGTCTGCACGATCCGGCGCGGCGCCTCGATGTCGAGTAAGTCGCCGCTCTCTGGCAGGTCCCTGCCGTCTGCCGTTCGAACGGTGACCTTCCAACGGCCGCCGATGCGAAGATCGGCCGACCAATCGACCATCCGGTAGGTGTCGGCGGACCCCCACCAGCGCTCGACCTCGTCCGTGACCAGGGCCTGGAAAATCCGCTCGGCGGGTGCGCCGATGTCGGCGCTTGCCATGACGGTCTCGCCATTGGTCATGCTGTGGACGACAGGGACATGCAGCATAGGTGCCTCCAAAAGTTTGTTTCGCTGCTGAAACCAAGCTTCAACCCTTCGATGGCGGGCGCTCGAAACCCTTGCCGGTCTCGAGCAGGCTCTTGAGGCTTGCCAGCACCAGCGGCCAGCCCTTGGAGACATTCGGGATCAGCCGGTGCGGGCCGTCGGCCTCGTGGGTGACGGCAAGCTTCATCAACTCGCCGTCCTGTTCGATTGCGAAGGTGCAGCGCGTGTAGCCGTCTTCCTTGACCTCCGGCATCCATTCATTGCGCCATTTGATCACCAGGCGTCGCGGCGGGTCGATTTCGAGGATCTCGCCGCTGTCGGCGACGCGGCCGTCGGGGAAGATCAGTTTCCAGCTGGAGCCGACCTTCCACTCGCTCTCCTGATGGGAGCAGAGGAAGAACTGCCGGTTGAACTCCGGATCGGTCAGCGCCTCCCAGAGTTTTTCGGGCGTGGTGCGGATGTAGGTCACGTAAACGAAGCTGTTGCTCATCAGTCTTCCCTTTCGAGGCGTTTCTTCAGGTCACTCAATGCATCCAGCCGATGGCGCTCGAACTTGCCGATCCAGCGTTCGGCGATCTCGTTGATCGGAACCGGGTTGAGGTAGTGCTGCTTCTCGCGTCCCTTGCGGAGCGTGGTGACGAGATTGGCTTCCTCCAGGATCGCCAGGTGCTTGGTCACCGCCTGGCGTGTCATGTCCATCTCCGCGCACAGCGCGTTCAGCGTCTGCCCGTTCCGGGCATGGAGGTTGTCCAGCAATTGCCGGCGTGTCGGGTCGGCCAGGGCGCGAAAGACGGCATCCATGCTCATGATCTTAATATGCAACCATTTGGTTGCATGTCAAGAGGCAAGATTTCGCGCCGTTGGCCGCTGGATGCGATCACAGGGGAAAAAATGTCAGCGCTTGCGGGAGAACCAGAAGGCGTCAGGCATGCGCGTCATGCCGATGCGCTCATAGAAGCCGACGGCGTCGGGCATGGAGATCAGGCTGATGGCGACGGACGGTCCGAGCTGCCGGCGCGCCTCGTCCATCAGGCCTTTGCCGATGCCGAGCCCTTGCGCCGATTGGGAAACGGCGAGCTCGGAGATGTAGCAGACCCAGGAGAAGTCGGTGAGGGCGCGGGCAACGCCGATCAGCGGCTTGCCCTCCACATTGAGACGCGCCGTCAGCACCAGGTTGGCGCCCGACAGCATCGCCTGCAGGCGGGTGTCGTCATCGACAGGCCGTGTCTCGCCGAGGCCTGAGTCGACCAGCACACGGCGGAATTCGGCGATRTCGAGCGCGGGCTCGCAGGCATAGAGGACATGGGAGTTTTCTGCCATGACAACCAGACTGCACCATCGGGCGGTGAATTCGAAGCCGTTTTGCGCAGCCGGCCATCCTGCACAAACAGTTGCCTTTTATTTGCCCGCGGCTTTGTGTAAACCGTGCCTCAGCAATCCCCCCGAAACAAGAACACGGGCAAAAGCCATGGAAAAATTCACCAAGCTCACCGGCGTCGCCGCTCCCATGCCGATCGTCAATGTCGACACCGACATGATCATCCCCAAGGATTATCTCAAGACGATCAAGCGCACCGGGCTTGGCACCGGCCTGTTCGCCGAAATGCGCTACAATGACGACGGTTCGGAAAATCCGGATTTCGTGCTCAACAAGCCGGCCTACCGCAAGGCGCAGATCCTGGTCGCCGGCGACAATTTCGGCTGCGGTTCGAGCCGCGAGCACGCGCCGTGGGCGCTGCTCGATTTCGGCATTCGCTGCGTCATCTCGACCTCGTTCGCCGACATCTTTTACAACAACTGTTTCAAGAACGGCGTGCTGCCGATCACGGTCAGCCCCGAGGATCTCGAAAAGCTGATGGATGACRCCTCGCGCGGCTCCAACGCCACCTTGTCGATCGACCTCGAGGCTAAGGAAATCCGCGGTCCCGATGGCGGCGTGGTCGCGTTCGACCTCGACGATTTCAAGCGGCACTGCATGCTCAACGGGCTCGACGATATCGGCCTGACCATGGAAAAGGCCGGCGCCATCGCTTCGTTCGAGAAGAAAAACGCCGAACAGCGCCCCTGGGCCTGAAATACGCGGCCTGACCGCAAGGCCGCGCCGACGGCGAGTCTTCGGATAAGACGAGGACTTGTCATGACACGTTCGCTTGTTGCCGGCGCCTGCGGGCTGATGATGTCGATCCTGCTTCCGGCAACGAGCCTGTTCGCCCAGGCGCCTGTCATCGACCAGCAGGCGCCGATCCCGTTCGAGGGCGGTCAATTTACCATCACCCAGCAGGAGCCGGACGGCGAAAAGGTGCTCGCTTACGACGGCCAGAAGCTGGCGAGCAATTATGACGTCTTCTTCGACAGGATCGTCAACATCGCCGGCGCTGAAGTGGCGCTGGTCGATGTCGGCGACGGCAATATCGACCATCTCTGCGGTCCCCCGGTGATGATTGTGTGGAAGCCGAAAGGCGGAACGATCCAGGGCATCACGGTCGAGCAGGATGAGTGCGGCGCGCCGGCGTCGGTGACCGACAATGTCATCTATTTCGTCCCTTATCTGCTGCCGGGCGCCTCCAAGCGGGCGATGCAATGGTCGCCCACCGACGGGCTGACGATTGCGGGCAATCTCACCTACATGCCGGATCCCGGCACGGGCTGGAAAGATGTCGACGTGTCGAAATACGAGGACATGATCGACGCCTTCCACAACGAGGCGGTCTACAGGGACGCCGCGGCCCTGCTTGGCAACGACATGACCGTTCTGGCCGCCAGTTTTCTGGCCGCCGGCGGTACGAAAAGAACTGCGTCTGGCATCGTCTATTTCGACGGCTGCGCGCCGCACAATTGCGGCGGCWATCACGGTTTCATGGCGGTCGACGCGGCCAACCAAAAGCTCTATTTCGCCCGCAGCAGTGGCAAGCCCGTGATGGATGCATGGCCTCCGGTGCAGAGCTGGCCGGCCGAGGTCAAGGCGGCGCTGGACGAGGCGTTTGGCACGCTGCATTAGGTATATTGATATTCAGGTGATGCCGGCCTGCAAATGGCTGATACCTGCGCTTCCGGTGCTCACGTACCCAAACGTACGCTTATGGGAAGCCACCTTGTTTGGTCGCTTCGCGCCCGTCTTCGACTCCGGCTCGGCCTGACCTGAATCTCAACACACCTGACTCGTTCGAGAACACGGTTGGCCATCCACCTGGTGTGACTCAAAGCAACTGGTGTTTTGTTTCCGGAGCGATTGGCTATGATCCGACGAAATGGAGGATGTCATGACTCGTTCGCTTCTTGCCGGCGCTTGCGGGCTGGCGCTTCTTCTGCTGACCGGCGCTCATGCCCAGGCCCAGACGCAGACGCCCGCAGCGCAGCTGGCGCCCTCCGCCGAGAAACCGGCCACCGACCAAGGTACAGGCGCCGCCGATGCTTCCGACGACGACAAGCAGGCGCCTGTGCCATTCGAAGGCGGCCAGCTGACCATCACCCAGCCGGAACAGGACGGCGAGAAAGTGCTTGCCTATGACGGCCAACAGCTGGCGAGCAATTATGACGTCTTCTTCGACAAAATCGTCGAGGTCGGCGGTGTCAAGGTGGCGCTGTTCGATGTCGGCGATGGCGGCAATCAATGCGGCCCGGCCACGGTGATCGTCTGGAAGCCGGAAGGCGGCACCATCCAGAGCACGACGGTCGAGCAGGACGAGTGCGGCGCGCCGCCGTCGGCGGTGTCCGACAACGCCATCTATTTCGTGCCCTATCTGTTGCCGGGCGATGAGAAGCCGGCTTTGCAATGGTCGCCGACCGAGGGGCTGACGACTTCAGGCAACCTGACCTACATGCCGGAACCGGGCACCGACTGGAAGGACATCAATCCGGAGAAGTACCAGAACATCATCGACGTCTTCCACAACGAGGCTGTCTACAAGGAAGCGCAAAAGCTGCTCGGCAAGGACATGCCCGACATGGCGACCAGCCTGCTGGTCGGCGGCGGCACGGAAAAGACCGCATCAGGCGCCTTCTACGCCAGCGGCTGCGTGCCGCATGACTGCGGCGGCAATGACGGCTTCATGGCGGTCGACCCGGCCCAGCACAAGCTCTATTTCGCCCGCCGCGGCGACAATGGCCAGCCAAACGCCTGGCCGGCGGTAACGACATGGCCGGCCGATGTGAAGGAGGCGCTCGACAAGGCGCTGGGGTCGGCGAATTAGGATATATTGATATTCAGGTGATGCCGGCCTGCAAACGGCTGATACCTGCGCTTCCGGTGCTCACGTACCCAAAAGTACGCTCCGCTCCGGTTCTCGGAGCCCACCATTTTCGGCGCGGCCTGACCTGAATCTCAACATATCCGCCATCGTCGCGACAACAGCCAATCCCGTCTGGCCTATGGCAGGCCCGACCTGTTCCCGGCAAAATGATCGCCACAATGCTGCGAGGCACCCCATGCGAAAACTGATTTCCACCGGCTCGCCGTTCGAAAAGACCGCCGGCTATTCGCGCGCGGTGGTGCAGGGCGACTGGTGTTTCGTGTCCGGAACGACCGGCTATGACTATGCGACAATGACGATGCCGGACAGGGTCGAGGCGCAGACGCGCAACTGCCTGGCGACCATCGGCAGGGCCTTGCAGGACGGCGGCTTCGAGATGGCCGACGTGGTGCGGGCGCATTACTACATCACCGATGCCGCCTTCGTGGACATCGTCTTCCCGATCCTGGGTGAGATATTCGGCGACGTCAGGCCGGCGGCGACGATGATCGTTTGCCAACTCAACAAGCCGGAAATGAAGATCGAGATCGAAGTGACGGCGCTGCGGCGCACGGCATGAAGGGCGGGCAGGCGATGAAAGTCCTGCGTATCGTTGCCAACATCGAGACATCCGACATCGCGGCGGCGAAGCGCTTCTACCAGGACGTGCTCGGCCTCGACGTGGTCATGGACCATGGCTGGATCAGGACCTTGGGCTCGCAAGACAAAATGAACGTTCAGATCAGCTTCGCCGCCGAAGGCGGCTCCGGTTCCCCGGTGCCGGATCTCTCGATCGAGGTCGACGATGTCGATGCGGCGCTCGACGCCATGAAGGCGGCCGGCCTTGCCATCGAATACGGCCCGGCCGACGAGCCCTGGGGTGTGCGGCGCTTTTATGTGCGCGATCCGTTCGGCCGGCTGGTCAACATTCTCTCGCATCGGTGATCGCCGTTGTAACGCGCAGGCTTGCGCACCGGGCGCTTGGCGTTTAGCAAGGCCGCGGTTCAATTCTTTCCAGGACGGTTCTCCATGGCAACGAAGCATCTTTTCCTGCTCGCCGGCGACGGCATCGGTCCGGAGGCGATGGCCGAGGTCAAGAAGCTGATCGCCGTCATGAACGACAAGCTCGGCAGCGGCTTTGCCACCGAGGACGGTCTGGTCGGCGGCTGCGCCTACGATGCGCATGGCGCGGCGATTTCCGATGCCGACATGGCAAAAGCAATGGCGGCCGACGCAGTGCTGTTCGGCGCGGTCGGCGGGCCGAAATGGGATGCGGTGCCTTACGAGGTGCGCCCCGAAGCCGGCCTGCTGCGGCTGCGCAAGGACATGGAGCTGTTCGCCAATCTGCGCCCCGCCATCTGCTATCCGGYGCTCGCCGCATCCTCGTCGCTCAAGCAGGAGGTGGTCGAAGGCCTCGACATATTGATCGTGCGCGAGCTGACCGGCGGCGTCTATTTCGGCGAACCCAAGCAGATCATCGATCTCGGCAATGGCCAGAAGCGCGGCATCGACACGCAGGTCTACGATACGTTCGAGATCGAGCGCATTTCGGGCGTCGCGTTCGAGCTGGCGCGCACGCGCAAGAACCATGTCACCTCGATGGAAAAGCGCAACGTCATGAAGTCGGGCGTGTTGTGGAACGAGGTCGTCACCCAGACCCACAAGGCGCGTTACTCCGACGTCAAGCTCGACCACATGCTGGCCGATGCCGGCGGCATGCAACTGGTGCGCTGGCCCAAGCAATTCGACGTCATCGTCACCGACAATCTGTTCGGCGACATGCTGTCCGACATCGCCGCCATGCTGACCGGCTCGATCGGCATGCTGCCGTCGGCCTCGCTCGGCGCACCGGACGTGAAGACCAAGAAGCGCAAGGCGCTGTACGAGCCGGTGCACGGTTCGGCGCCGGACATTGCCGGCAAGGGCATCGCCAACCCGATCGCCATGATCGCCTCTTTTGCCATGTGCCTGCGCTATTCCTTCGGCATGGTCGACGAAGCCGACCGTGTCGAAGCCGCGATCGCCGCCGTGCTCGACCAGGGCTTGCGCACCAAGGACATTCTGTCGGCGGGCATGACCGAGGTCGGCACCGTAGAGATGGGCGACGCGATCATCGCCAAATTCCTCGGCTGATCGCGTGACGGTCGACGTCCGCTGGGCGACGATCGAGGACGCGACCGCGCTCGCCACCATGCTGTGCGAGATGGCCGTGCACTACCGGCAGCCACCGCTCGACCATGAGCGGGCCTTGTTAGCGGCGCGGAAATGGCTCGGCGAGGAAAGTCCGGCCTATCCGCATTTCGCGCTAGCCTTCGTCGAGGGCGAGGTCAGCGGCCTGGCGTCGGTGGCGATCGCGCATCCCGGCATTGATCTCGAGCGGTTGCTGTTCCTCAAGGACCTGTTCGTGCGCGACAAGGCTCGCAACGCCGGCGTCGGCCGGGCGCTGATCGGCTTTCTCGCCGGCCATTGCCGGCGCCATGGCATCGGCCGTATCGACTTGACCACCGAGGACTGGAACGAGGGCGCGCTGCGGTTCTACGACAGGCTCGGCGCCGAGCGCCACGGCCAAAAGGTCTTTCTCAGGCTTTCGGGCGAGGCACTTAAGGCGGCTAAACCCTGATCCCTGCCGGCACCGGTCCCCACTGGTTTTCCCGGGCTTGTGTCGGAATCAGCGCGAAGACCAGGATGATCAGGCTGCCGATGGTGGGGATGAGGATCACCAGACTGAGCCAGCCCGACAGGCCGATGTCGTGCAGCCGGCGGACGATCATGCCGAGGCTGGGCAGAAATGTCGCAAGCAGGAAGGTGCCGCACAGGCCAACGGTCACCGCCGCCGATACGTCGCTGTCGAAATGGCCCATATCCGTATCGGTGAACAGACCGATGCCGCCGATGACCAGCAGGCAAACCGTCCAGAACAGGCAGTAGCCCCAATATTCCTTACGGCGGGCGCGGCCGGCGAAATTGAAGTAGTTCCGCGTCACGCCGCGCCAGAAATAGCCCCACAAATCGGTGGGTTCGGCAGGCCCGGAGGAGCGACCGAAATGCTGGGCCTGGGGTGCACCGGCCGCAGCTTTATTGCCGGCCTGAGGCTGCGCGGCGCTCATGTTGGCGTCGACGGCAGGGGGTGCGGTCTGGGCTGCGATCGAAAAGACGTCGCGCGCCTGCCCACCACCCGGCTGGAACTCGACGGACGTGCCCTTGGACATGGCGGTTTGCCGGCGCAGGTTCTCGCGGGTGAAGGTGTAGCGGTTGCCGTCCGCTCCAGTGATGAAGCCGAAGCCCTGCTCCTCGTCATAATGAAGCACTTCGCCGCGCATATCCTGCCCCCTCTCGCCACGTCCCGGCCAAGATGTGACACAGGGCCGCGCCTATGGGCAAGGCCGCGTTGGGATGCGGCCCGCGTCTTGCGGTCAGGTGAAGCCGCCCCCAGGCCCTACGAGGGCCGCTTCTTCGCCTTCTTGTTCTTCGACGCGCCGGTGTTTTCGAACTTCGGCTTGCCCGGCTTTTTGGCCCACGGCTTTGCCTCGAATGCGGCGGGGCGCTGATCAGCCGATGCTGGTGCCGGTGCACGCTTCTCGAATTTGCGCTTCGGCGCGTTCGGGTCGAAAGGCGCCTTGCCGCGATGCGGTTTCTTGTCGGGTCCCGGCTGCTGATAGCCGGCTCGTGACAGGTCGGGCGTGCCGTCCAGCCGCTTCACAGCGATGTTGTTCTGCAATTTGCGGTCGGGACCGATCGCCGCCAGGAAGCGGTCGGCCCAGTCGGCCGCGATCTGCACGAAGGTCTCTTCCGGCTGCATCTTGATGGCGCCGATCTCGCGCTTGCTGATGCTGCCGGCGCGGCACAGCATCGGGATCAGCCAGCGCGGCTCGGCATTCTGCCGGCGTCCGATCGACAGCGAGAACCAGACGCTGGCGCCGAAATCGTCGCGGCGGCTGGGCGCTTCATCGCGGCGTGCGAAGTTTTCGCCCGCCGGTCTTTCACGAGACGGCGTGAACGGCGCGATTTCCAGGAGATCTTCCGGCGCCGAGCGGCTTGAACGGCACAGGCGCACGAAGGCCGCCGCCACCTGTTCGGCGCCATGCTTTTCGAGAAGCTCACCGATGAAGCCGCGTTCCTCATCCTTCACAGGCTCGCTGAAGGCGGGGTCGGCAAGGATGCGCTCATCGTCACGGCGCAGCACGTCGTCAGCCGAGGGCGGGCTGGCCCATGTCGCCTTGAGGCCGGCGTTCTGCAACAGCCGTTCGGTGCGCTTGCGGGCGCTGTTGGGGACGATCAGCGCGCTGACGCCCTTGCGGCCGGCGCGTCCGGTCCGGCCGCTGCGGTGCAGCAGCGTCTCCGGGTTGGTCGGCAGGTCGGCGTGGATCACCAGCTCGAGATTGGGCAGGTCGATGCCGCGCGCCGCGACGTCGGTGGCGATGCAGACCTTGGCGCGGCCGTCGCGCATTGCCTGCAGCGCATGGCTGCGCTCGTTCTGGCTGAGTTCGCCCGACAGCGCGACGACGGAAAAGTTGCGGTTGTTGAAGCGCGCGGTGAGATGGTTGACGGCGGCACGCGTGTTGCAGAACACCAGCGCGTTCTTGGCCTCATAAAAGCGCAGCACGTTGATGATGGCGTTCTCGCGGTCGGCCTGGGCAACGCTCAGCGCCCGGTATTCGATGTCGAGATGCTGCTTTTCCTCGCCGGCGGCCGAGATGCGCACGGCATCGCGCTGATAGCCCTGGGCGAGCGTGGCGATGGAGCGCGGCACGGTGGCCGAGAACATCAGCGTCCGGCGCTCGGCTGGTGCGGCGTCGAGGATGAATTCGAGGTCCTCGCGAAAGCCGAGATCGAGCATTTCGTCGGCTTCGTCCAGCACCACGGCCTTGAGCGCCGACATGTCGAGCGAGTGCCGCGTGATGTGGTCGCGCAGGCGGCCGGGCGTGCCGACGACGATGTGGGCGCCGCGCTCCAGCGCGCGCCGCTCGGTGCGCATGTCCATACCGCCGACGCAGGACGCCACCGTGGCGCCGGTCAGCTCGTAGAGCCATTCCAGCTCGCGCGTCACCTGCAGCGCCAGCTCGCGTGTCGGCGCCACCGCCAGCGCCAGCGGCGCCGCGGCCTGGGCAAAGCGCTCCGCGTCGCCCAGCAGGGTCGGCGCCAGGGCGAGGCCGAAGGCCACCGTCTTGCCGGAGCCGGTCTGCGCCGACACCAGCGCATCGGCCTGCCCCAGTTCGGGCGCCAGGACCGCCTTTTGCACCGGCGTCAGTTCGGAATAGCCGCGCTTTTCCAGCGCCCTGGCAAGCGCTGGGACAATAGCTTCGAAGTTGGACATCTCACTCTTTCGGAATTCGGGGTCTGCGCTCGTCATCGAGCACGTGCCGGGGCTGACGCAGCGCCAGCCAAACAATCTTGGCTGTTCGTACTTCTTGCCGCCACCATTGTACAGGGCACGTGGCCGGACGGCAGGGCAATTGACTCTTGACGCAAACCGCGTAAAAGCCGGCACCGAACAGGACGGTTTCGATGCGCGGCCTTTTGATGGCTCCTCTTGCATTCGATTTCCTTGGCCACAATGCAAATCATTGGGCCGGGCGCGTTGTCGCGTCTTCTCGTTCCAGCAAAACCACGTTCTTGGCCAAAACCGGCAAAACCACCACCAAAACGGTGTGATTCCCTTGGCCTAACCACCCTCTCCCGGGTCCGGCCCGGGGGACGGAACCCGCTTCGGCCGGCGGGTTTTCTCCAAAAACCGAGCGGAGAGGGACAGGAGATCTTTATGAGTTTCAAGGTTGCGATCGTCGGCGCCACGGGCAATGTGGGCCGGGAAATGCTCAACATACTGGAAGAGCGCGGCTTTCCAGTAAGCGAAGTTGTGGCGCTGGCCTCGCGGCGCAGCCAGGGCACGGAAGTGTCGTTCGGCGACCGCACGCTGAAGGTCAGGGCGCTCGACCAGTATGATTTTTCCGACACCGACATCTGCAT
>NZ_JBFULQ010000146.1:0-11910 GCF_054049815.1 Mesorhizobium sp. P5_C1
ACTGGAAGCCAAGCGTGTCGACGCTGCCGCGGTCGATCTTTCGACCGTGCGTTGGCTTGCCTCGCGCAATCCGGACAAATACTTCGACGCCGGCAAGAGCTGGTTCTCGATGCTGTACGGTGCGGCACTCCGGCAAGGCGATCTCGACTGGCTGACCTTCGTCAATCAGACTTTCACCATCGCCATGTTCGGTCACGAAACGGCGCTCTACGACGCGGCATTCAAGGATTACTTCGGACAGGAGCCGCCGGCTCGCCATCCCGGTTTTCCGGTTATCTGATCCAGTTGGCGGAAGGGCGGCATTCAGTGCCCTTCCGCCAGCTTCTCCTCGACGGCCCTTCGCACTGAGGCTGACGCATGGGCTATGCCCTGAATTTCAACCTGATCTGGCGGCATTTCGACAAGCTGTGGGGCGGACTGCTGCTCAGTCTCGAACTGGCCATCATCTCGATTGCCATCGGCATCGTCATCGGCCTGGTTCTGGCGGTCTGGTACGTTTCGGCCGGGCGCGTGGTACGCACCATCATCGCCGCCTACGTCGAATTCATCCGCAACGTGCCGCTGATCCTGCTTGTCTATCTGGTGTTCTACGGCCTGCCGACGGTGGTCGATCTTGCCTACAGCGCCCCGACCTCGTTCATCTTGACGCTGTCGGTGTATAGCGGCGCGTATCTGGTCGAGGTGTTCCGCTCCGGGCTCGAAGCCGTCCCACGTGGGCAGCTTGACGCCGGCAAGGCGATTGGCCTGACGCCATGGCAGCGACTGGTCCATGTGCGCCTGCCGACCATGCTGCGCATCACCTTGCCGGCGCTGTCCAACACCTTCATCTCGCTGTTCAAGGACACTTCGATAGCCTCGGTCATTTCGGTGCCGGAGCTCACCTACGGCGCCCAGTGGATCAATTTCAACACCTTCCGCATCGTCGAGGTCTACCTGGTGACGACGGCGATGTACCTGTTGACCGGCTATGCGCTGCTTTTCGGGTTACGACTCGTCGAGCGCCGATTCCGGGCGGCGCGCTGACATGCTCACCCAGATCGCCTATGCCTTACCGTTCCTCGCCCAGGGCTTCGCCTTGACCTTGTGGGTGTCGCTGCTGGTCGTGGTCCTGTCGCTCATCGCCGGCGTCCTGCTCGGCGTCGGCCTGGTTTATGGTCCCGCGCCGCTGCGCTTGGCGGTGCGCATCTTCAGCGACACGATCCGCGGCATTCCAATCCTGGTGCTGATGTTCTTCGTCTATTACGGCCTGCCCGCGATCGGGCTTCATCTGCCGTCGTTCTGGGCCGCCGTGCTTGCTCTCACTTTGTTCAAAACGGCGCAGGTCATCGAGTATCTCAGGGGTGCGGTCGGCTCGATCCCGAAAGGGCAGTCGGAAGCGGCGATGGCGATCGGGCTGACCTTTCGCCAGCGCTTGGCTTACGTCATCTTCCCGCAGGCGTTCAGGCGCTTTCTGCCACCCTGGATCAACGGCGTCACCGATGCGGTCAAGGGCAGCGCACTGGTGTCGCTGCTCGGCATCACCGACCTGATGCAGGCCATCAACCAGGTCATCGGCCGCACCTACGAGGCCATGCCGCTCTACATCCTCGGTGCGCTCATCTACTTCGCGGTCAACTATGCCCTTTCGCTCGCCAGCCGGCGGCTCGAACGGCGTTTCTCCTTCATCCGGGAATAGCAATGTCCACAAGTTCGAACGACACCCCGGCCCTTCTCGACGTCCGCGACGTTTCCAAATCCTTTGGCGCCGTCCAGGTCCTGCGTTCGGTCAGCTTGCAGGTGGCGCGCGGCGAGGTGGTGACGGTCATCGGCCCCTCGGG
Source organism: Mesorhizobium sp. P5_C1 (assembly GCF_054049815.1). Taxonomy (NCBI): domain Bacteria; kingdom Pseudomonadati; phylum Pseudomonadota; class Alphaproteobacteria; order Hyphomicrobiales; family Phyllobacteriaceae; genus Mesorhizobium; species Mesorhizobium sp. P5_C1. Next base: position 1,818 of record NZ_JBFULQ010000146.1, read on the forward strand.
CAGCGGCAAGACCACGCTGCTGCGTTGCGTCAACTTCCTGGAAAGCTACGACAGCGGCTCGATCCGCATCGACGGCAAGGAGGTGGGCTTTCGCGACCCGGGAACCCGTGAGCGCCGCAGCGAACGCGATCTCGCCGCGATGCGTGCCGAAACCGGGATGGTGTTCCAGAGCTTCAACCTGTTTCCGCACCTGACGGCGGCCGGCAACATCATGCTCGGGCTGCGCAAGGTGCGTGGAAAAAGCGAAGCCGAGGCGCGCTCGATCGCCGAGCACTGGCTCGGCCGCGTCGGCCTCGCCCACAAGGCCGACAGCCTCCCCGCCGAACTGTCAGGCGGCCAGCAGCAGCGCGTCGGTATTGCGCGCGCCGTGGCTATGGAGCCGAAGATCCTGCTGCTTGACGAGATTACCTCGGCGCTCGATCCCGAACTCGTCGGCGAAGTGCTGGCCGTCGTGCGCAGCCTCGCCGAGGACGGCATGACCATGCTGATGGTGACACATGAGATGGCCTTCGCCCGCGATGCTTCGAGCCGCATCGTCTTCATGGCCGATGGTGGCGTCAGCGCCGTCGGCCCACCGAAGGAGATTCTCGCGGCAGAGACCACCAACGAGCGCCTCCGCACTTTCCTGGCGCGCTTCCGCGCCTCGCATTTCTGACACTGGACAGCGAAAGCTGTTCGCAAGGAGCATTTGATGACGCCCTACATCCGGCTCGCCGAACTCGGCTTGACGCTGCCCGAGCCGCCGACCCCGATCGCCAACTTCGTCACCCATGCCGAAAGCGGGCGGTTGATTTTCCTGTCCGGTCAAGGACCGCTGCGGGCCGACGGCACGCTGTTCACCGGCAAGGTGGGAGACGATGTCACCGTCGAGGAGGCCTATCAGCATGCCCGCCTCACCGGCCTCAATCTCCTCGCCGTCATGCACGCAGCCGCCGGCGACCTCGGTCGCATCGTGCGCATCGTCAAGCTGCTCGGCTTCGTCAACGCGATACCGACCTTCAGCGATCACCCAAAGGTGGTCAACGGTTGTTCCGACCTGTTCGCCGATGTCTTCGACAATATCGGCGGTCATGCCCGCTCGGCGATCGGGGTCGGCTCCTTGCCCGGAAATATCACCGTCGAAATCGAGGCGGTCGTCGAGATCGCCGCCTGACCTTTAGAAATGGAATCCGAGAGATGAACACCTATTCCGCCGACGGCTCCAACACCACCATCCGCGAACGGCTCGGCCTTCGCCCGATCATCAATGTCTCCGGCACGATGACCGCGCTTGGCGCATCGATCATCGTCCCGGAAGCGATCAGCGCCATGGCTGAAATAGCCTCGCAATGGGTGGAGATGGACGATCTGCAGCGCGCCGCAAGCACGGTCGTTGCTCGCCTCACCGGCGGCGAGGCCGGTTTCATCACCGCTTGCTGCGCCAGCGGCATCACCATGGCGATCGCCGGCGCGATGACCGGAACCAACCTGCTCGCCATCGAGCGCCTGCCGGACGACACCGAGGATCTCAAGTCGGAAGTCATCGTCCAGCTCGGTCACATCGTCAATTACGGCGCGCCGATCGACCAGTCGATCCGGCTGGCCGGAGCAAGGACCATTCCTGCCGGCACGGTCAGCGTGACCCAGGACTATCATGTGCGCGACGCGATCCGCGACCGCACGGCAGCGGGCCTCTATGTCGTCGCGCACCACACCGTGCAGTACGGCATGCTGTCGCTGGAGGAATTCTGCGAAATCTGCCACGCCAAGGGCGTCCCGGTGATTGTCGACGCCGCTTCCGAATATGATCTGCGCGGCTTCCTGGAGCGCGGCGCCGACATCGTCATCTACAGCGGACACAAATTCCTCAGCGGACCAACCAGCGGCATCGTCACCGGGCGCAAGGATCTGGTGCGCGCCGCCTATCTGCAGAACCGCGGCGTCGCACGCGCCATGAAGGTCGGCAAGGAAAGCATCGCCGGCACCATGGCGGCACTGGAAGCCTGGGAAAAGCGTGACCATGCCGGCATCCGCCGGCGTGAAGAAGCAGCCCTCAACCTTTGGAAGGACACGTTGCAGGGCCTGCCGGGCATCGTCGCGCAGATCATCCCTGATCCGACCGCCAATCCGCTCGACCGGCTGCAGATCTTCGTGTCGCCCGAGAGCCGGTTCACCGCCGCCGGCCTCGCCTCGGCCCTGGCGGCAGGCCCGCCGCCCATCATTGTGCGCAACCACGAGGTGGAGCGCGGCCATTTCTTCCTCGACCCGTGCAATCTGCACCCTGGCGAAGCGGAGATCGTTGCCGAACGGCTGCGAGCCGTATTGACCGCGGCCGACCGGCCCGTCGACGCCATGAAGCCTGTCCGCAAGGATTCGTCCGGCTCATTGCGCTGGCCGGATTGAGCGCCAAACCGACATACATCCAAAAATGCAGCGGCAACGACCGGCTGATCACGCGACTGTGAACGGCCCCATTTGCACCCGGCGGGAATAAACCGTCACTGGAACAAGTCTCCTCGACATACGCCATTGCAGGCGTTGAGGAGCCTGACATGCCCCATCATTGCGAGGATGACAGCGACCATGGCACCAGCTGTCGTCTCGCGCCGGAGTGCATGATCGTCGTCAGTCCCTCCCCCAAGGCGCTTGACACCGGTGACACATATGAATTCACCTTCACCAAAGCAGGCGACTTTGCCTATTTCTGCGGGCTCCACCCGCACATGCAGGGCAAGATCACCGTCGCGCCTTGAGGGCGCATGGCAGAACCTGCCCGGAGTGCCGGATCATGCTGCGGTGTTGAGCGAGAAGGCCCTGGCCGAGCGCTTCGGTGAGGTGGTGCTGCCCCATCTCGGCGATGCGCTTGCGCTCGCCCGCTGGTTGACCGGCAATGCCGCCGATGCCGAAGATGTTGTGCAGGAAGCCTGCGTGAAGGCACATGCCGGCATTGCCGGCTATGCTGGCGGCAATGCCCGCGCGTGGCTGCTGACCATCGTGCGCAACACCGCCTACACCTGGATGTCGCGCAACCGGCCGCGCGCCATGCTGGCCGTCGGTGACCTCGGCGATCTCGACGAGATGGCGGCTGCGCACGGTACCAGGCTGCCGGACGAAGACGGTCCGGAGGCGAGCCTAATCGCCAAGGCCGACACGGCGGCATTGGAAGCGGCGATCGCGGCACTGCCGCAGCCGTTTCGCGAGACGCTGGTGCTGCGCGATATCAACGGCCTCAGCTATCGCGAGATAGCGGCGATGCTCGGCGTGCCGATGGGCACCGTGATGTCGCGGCTGGCCCGTGCCCGCGGCCTGCTTGTGTCTGAACTGGGGAGAGCGCCATGACCAACCATGACGACGGACTGCCCAACGATCCCGAAGGTATCAGGCTGATGATCCATGCCCTCATTGATGGCGAGCTCGACGCGGCCGCGGCGCTGGCGGTGGAGCGGCGCATCGCCGCCGACCCGCAGCTTGCCGCCGAACACGCTCGCATCGTCGCCTTGCATGCGGCGGTGAACCGCTTGCCGCGCCCCGATGTCAGCGATGCCTTTCAGGCCCGCATCGCGGCGATCGGCGTTGCAGCCACGGCACAACAGACGCAAGACGAGCCGGCGGAGCCGCAGCAGGGCGCGCCGCCGGCGCAACCGGGGTTGATTATCCCGACCGGCGGAGGCCAGAGGCGAAACGCCGAGACACGCCCGTCGCAGACGCGGGTCCTGCCTAGGGCACGCCGCTTCGGCTCGTTCGACTGGCGTGCCATGGCAGCGTCGATCATGATCAGCGCCGTGCTGGCAAGCGGCGCGACACAATGGGTGATGGTCAACAGCGCGTCCGACAGCTTTGCCGCGGCGGTCGCCAGCGGCCATCGCCGCAGCCTGCTTGCGGCGAGCCCGATAGACATCGTCTCGTCCGACCGCCACACGGTGAAGCCGTGGCTAGATGCTCGGATCGGCGTGTCGCCGCCGGCGCCGGACCTCGCCCAGGATGGCTACGCATTGATCGGCGGCCGGGTCGAGGTGATCGCCGACCGGCCGGTACCGGCGCTGGTCTACCGCCACCGCGAGCATCTGATCACGCTGGTCGCCGAACCGCAGCAGGGCGGCGGCACCACAGCACCTGACGATCTCTCGTCAGGCGGCTTCTCGCTGGTGCACTGGAGCGACGGCGCGTTCTCCTACTGGGCGATCTCCGACATGGAGCGCCCCGAACTCGACGACTTCGTCGCCCGCTTCCGCAAGGCGGCGGTGTGAGGAGGTCCAGCCTCGTCACTGATCCCGCCGCCGCCCTGACAGGTTCTCCAACCCACGGCGCCAGTCAGGAAATCGCCGCTTGCCGGCGCGCGTTTGTGCGGCTCGGCCGGGCCGGGATTGCGGCCTGACCGTCGCTCTAACGCCCTCGCACCAACAACTTTACAAATATCTTTGCTTGTGTGAAGTTATGAGCGTTGAAGGGTCAATCATGACAGCCAATCGTTTCGCCACGCGCCTGAATTCCTTTGCCTCGCAGCCGCAGGCCGAATGGCCGGATCTCACCGGCAAGCCGTCACTGATGCAGATGGCAGCGCGCGCTGCCAGGGTTGCCGGGCTGACCGACCTCGATTTGAATTTCCCCGACCATGTCAGCGAAAGGCCGGCTGAAATCGCGCGAAACTTGGGCAACCTTGGCCTTTCCATTAATGGCTTCGCCATGCGCTACTACTCCAACCCGGCCTTCAAGCTCGGCGCCTTCACCAATCCGGATCCGGCAGTGCGCCGCGAAGCCATCGACCTGACCAAGGCCGGCATCGACGCCGTGCGCGAGGCCGGCGCCAGCCTGATGACGCTGTGGCTCGGACAGGATGGCTTCGATTACGCCTTTCAGGCCGACTATGCGACACTCTGGCAACACGAAATTGACGGAATTCGTGAAGTAGCCGCGCATGACCCCGGCTGCCAGATCAGCCTGGAGTACAAGCCCAACGAGCCGCGCTCCTACAGCCTGATGCCGGATGCGGCGACGACCTTGCTGGCAATCCGCGATGTCGGACTGCCCAATCTCGGCGTCACGCTCGATTTCGCCCATGTGCTCTACGCCGACGAGCAGCCGGCCTTCGCCGCCGCCGTGGTGGCGCGCCACAGCAAGCTGCTTGGCGTGCATCTCAATGATGGCTACGCCAAACGCGACGACGGCCTGATGGTCGGCGCCGTGCATACGCTGCAGACCATCGAACTGCTCCGGCAGATCCGCAGGGACGGCTACGCCGGCGCTATCTATTTCGACACCTTCCCCGACATGACGGGTCTCGATCCGGTGCATGAGTGCGAGGTCAATATTGCCACCGTCAAACGCATGCTGCGGGTCGTCGACCGGATCGACCAGGACAACCGGCTGTCCGCCGCCATCGAGCGCCAGGACGCGGTGGCGTCGCAGGCCATCATCCAGGAAATCGTGCTCGGGCCTGACGTATGACCAGGGGGCGTGGATGACCTTGAGCGGGCTGGACCTGAAAGCGGTGGGACCGCGCATCCGCATGATGATGCCACATCTCACACCGCTGGAGGCGAAGGTGGTGGAAACGGTCTTTGGCCGACGCGGCTTCGACGAGAGCATTCCGCTGAAGCGCATCGCCGAGGAATCCGGCGTGTCGGAAGCTATGGTCGTCAAGATCACCAAGAAGCTCGGCTTCTCCGGCTATCGCGACTTCCGCACTGCCGTCTATGAATACAGCCGGCTGCCGACCGCAGAGATGCACCAGGAACTGTCTTCGGACGACAGTTCGGCCGAGATCGTRCAGAAGGTGTTCCGCACCTCCATCCAGGCGCTGGAGGAGACGCTGGCGATCCTCGACATCGAGGATTTCGACCGCGCCACCGATCTGCTCTACCGCGCCGGAAATCGTGACTTCTACGGCGTCGGCGGTTCGGCGCAGATCGCGCGCGACGTCTCGCACAAATTCCTGCGCATAGGCATCCGCACGAATGTCTTTGATGACTCGCACATGATGCTGATGTCGGCCTCGCTGCTCGGCTCAGACGACATCGCCGTCGGCTTCTCGCACTCTGGCAATACTTCGGCTGTCATCGACGCCATCCAGCTTGCCCGCAGGAACGGCGCCCGCACGCTCGCTATCACCAACTACAACAATTCGCCGTTGGCCGCGTTTGCCGACGTCGTGCTGTGCTCCACCGCGCAGGGCTCGCCGCTGATGGGGGAGAACGCGGCGGCCCGCATTGCCCAGCTCAACATCCTCGACGCGTTGTTCGTGGCGGTGGCGCAGCGCGACTACCAGGCGGCGGAGCGCAATCTCGGCCGCACCATGTCGGCGGTGACATCAAAACGAAAAGACCGGGGCTCATGAGGACAACGCCGCTGGTCACCGTGTTCGGCAGCCTGCACTATGACATCATGGTCGACGCGCCCGACCGCCCGCGCAAGGGCGAGACGGTGACCGGCCATGCCTGGCACCCGAAATGCGGTGGCAAGGGCGGCAACCAGGCGGTTTCGGCGGCAAGGGCCGGTATGCGCGTGGCGATGATCGGCGCCGTCGGCGACGATGATTTCGGCAGGGCGCTACTGGCCAATCTCGATCGTGCCGGCGTCGACCGTCGCTTCGTTCGGCTGGCGCCGGGCGCCGGGTCCGGCATGAGCGTGGCGATCTTCGACGAAAGCGGCGACTACGGCGCGGTGATCGTTTCGGGCAGCAATCTCACGCTTGGCGACAGGGACATCGCGGCTGCTTCCAAGGTAGTGGCACAAACGTCCGTACTGCTTTTGCAGAACGAGATACCTGAGGCCGCCAACATTGCCGCCGCACGCGCGGTGAAGAGACATGGCTGCCGCGTCCTGCTCAATGCCGCCCCCGCGCGCAAACTCTCCAGTGAACTGATCGCGCTCGTCGACATCCTGGTGGTCAACGCCATCGAGGCGGAATTCCTGACCGGTCTGGCTGTGGTCGAAACACTGGAAGGTGCCGCGCAAGCGGCGCGACTTCTGGTCGAACTCTGCCCAACCGCAATTGTGACGGCGGGCGGCGAGGGCGTCGCTTGTTGCGACCGGACCGGTGCCGCCTTCGCGTTGCCGGCCATCCCGGTCAAGGTCGTCAGCACGCATGGCGCGGGCGATGAATTCGTTGGTGCGCTGGCCGCCGCACTTGCCCGTGGAGAGGCCATGCGGGCCGCCGTCACCGCGGCCAACGCCGCTTCGGCCTTGCTGGTTTCGACACCCGAGGCCGAGCGCGGCAGCATCTGACGTCTGGACTCCGGAGGACCCACTTTCCGTCTTGCCAAACGGCAGCGGCGACCGCCTATCCTTGCGGCTTCGTCCGAATTCCGCTAAGGCGCGCCTTTGTCGCCGGGGAGCAAGGACTTGGACGATCAACGCGCCGATGTCGCCGTCATCATGGGCAGCCAGTCCGACTGGGCAACCATGCGCCATGCGGCTGAAACGCTGGAGGCACTGGGCATCCCGCACAAGCGGTTGATCGTCTCCGCGCATCGCACACCCGACCGTCTCTATGATTTCGCCAAGGGCGCCAAGGCTGCCGGTTACAAGGTGATCATCGCCGGCGCCGGCGGTGCGGCGCACCTGCCCGGCATGACCGCTGCGATGACGCCGCTGCCGGTGTTCGGCGTGCCGGTGGAATCGAAGGCGCTCTCGGGGCAGGATTCGCTGCTCTCGATCGTCCAGATGCCGGCCGGCATTCCCGTCGGAACGCTGGCCATCGGCAAGGCCGGTGCGACCAACGCTGCACTTCTGGCTGCCGCCGTGCTCGCGCTTTACGACGACAAGCTTGCGACGCGGCTGGATGCCTGGCGCGCCGCGCAGACCGCCAAGGTCGCGGTCGAACCGACGGATGCACCGTGAGCCTGCCCGCCGGATCGACCATCGGCATCATTGGCGGCGGCCAGCTCGGCCGCATGCTGGCGATGGCGGCCGCTCGCCTTGGCTACCGCACGGTGGTGCTGGAGCCGCAAGCGGATTGCCCGGCAGCACAGGTCGCCAACCGGCAGATAACGGCTGCCTATGACGACCCGGCCGCACTTGCCGAGCTGGCGGCGGCGAGTTCCGTCATCACCTACGAGTTCGAGAACGTGCCGGTTGCGGCTGCCAGCGAGCTGGCCGCCAAGGTTCCGGTCTATCCGCCGGCGCGCGCGCTTGAAGTCGCGCAGGACCGGGTGAGCGAGAAGACATTCCTCAATGGCATCGGCATTGCCACCGCGGATTTCCGCCCCGTCGACAATGACGACGAGCTGACGGCGGCGCTGAAAGCATTCGGCGGCAGTGGCATATTGAAGACACGCCGCATGGGCTACGACGGCAAGGGCCAGCGCGTCTTCCGCAACATGGAGGCTGGCGGTTTCGCCGGTACTTGCGAGGCGATGGGCAATGTACCGCTGATCCTGGAGAGCTTCGTGCCGTTCGAGCGCGAGATTTCAGTGATCGCGGCGCGAGGGCTGGACGGCGCCGTCGCCGCCTACGATCCGGCCGAAAATGTCCACCGCAAAGGCATACTCCACACATCGACCTTGCCGGCCGCCATTAGGCCCGAGACAGCCGCCGCGGCACAGGCGGCAGCATCCAAGATATTGTCGGCGCTCGACTATGTCGGCGTCATTGGCGTCGAGTTCTTCGTGCTGCCCGACGGTTCGCTGCTGACCAACGAGATCGCTCCGCGGGTGCACAATTCCGGCCATTGGACGGAAGCCGCCTGCATCGCCTCGCAGTTTGAGCAGCATATCCGCGCCGTCGCCGGCTTGCCGCTGGGAGACCCGAAACGCCATTTTGACTGCGTGATGGAAAACCTGATCGGTGACGATGTGCTGCGCGTCGCCGAATTGCTCGCCGAGCCCGATCTGATGCTGCATCTCTATGGCAAGGCCGAGGCCCGGCCCGGCCGCAAGATGGGCCATTTCACCCGGGTCAGCCTTCGCGCCTGACTTCACGAACGGGCGTTATTGTACGTCACCGCTCTCGTCCTCGTCAGGACTGGCGCAACTCGCGTCACCCTCCTCGCAATTGGCCGCGGCAGCGAGCTGCTTGGTGCGGTCATTGGTCAGCCTGGTCAGGCATTGCGAAACTTCCATCGAATGGATCGAGCCGCCCGCGCTGGCCGCGGTGGAGTGAGCGCATTCGGCGTCGCGGAAGGCGATCCAGGCGCGTTGCGCCGCCTGCAGCAATTTCTTGCTGTCGGCATCGTCCGAGCTGATGAGGTCCTGGTAGGCCTTGTTCAGCCTGGCGTCGGCTGCCTGGTAGTCCACGCCGGCACAGATGTTCATCATCTGCTGGCTGTCGTCGCTGCGGTCGCATTCCTGCGCCCGGGCAGCCGAAGCTCCCGCCAGCAAGACAAGGCAGGCGGACAGGAAAATCCGGCGCATAATCATCCCCAAATCACTTCACGGCGACCGCATCATCCCAGCCGGCTGGAGGCCGCGCAATGCCGCCAGGCCGACATGGCGGATATTTGATGATATGGCGAGGTAGAGCACGCTTGCGGTTGACACGGACAAGGCTCCTCGTTTATGAGCCACCCACAGTTCAAAGGCGCGTCTTCTGGCGCGCCTTAAAATTTCGACCCGGACCGGGTCCACACCGACAGGCAAGACCATGAAGATCAAGAATTCGCTCAAGGCGCTGAAGGCGCGTCATCGCGACAACCAGCTGGTTCGCCGCAAGGGCCGCGTCTACATCATCAACAAGACCGYCCCGCGCTACAAGGCACGCCAGGGCTGAGCTTTCGGCCGGAGGCTTCGTGCCTCCGCCAATTGATGCTTGTCGTCGGTCCTCCGACCTTCTCACGCTAAAATCACTTTGATGTTCCGCCGCCCGGGATTAGAGTCGGGCGATGCGGATTCTTTTTGCATTTCTGGCGATCTTTCTCGTTTCCGGTGCCGTCGCCTTACCGGCTCGGGCGGATGATCAGGCGGCTGCGCCGGCGGCCCCGGATGCCCCGCCGCCGGTGATGACGAAACAGGCCCATCTCGACCAGCTGTTCAGCGACCTGAAGCGGGAGCGCAACGAAAAGGCTGCCGAGCGCATTGCCGGCAACATCTGGAGCGAGTGGTTCCAATCCGGCAGCGCCTCGATCGACCTGATGATGATTTGGTCGCAAAAGGCCATCGAAGGCCAGAAATTCGATGTC
>NZ_JBFULQ010000147.1:0-11847 GCF_054049815.1 Mesorhizobium sp. P5_C1
GGCCACCGTTGTCGGGCTGATCGTCCGATGAGTACTGATTGTCGTCGGACTGGATAATCAAGCTTGCGGCTTGCGTTGGCGCAATGACGGCGGCCGTTGCGGCCAATGCCATCACCGAAGCCAGGAATAGGTTTTTCATATCTTGTCCTCCTAGGTTCAATCTTATGAACTCGCCGGAAGACTTAGCGTTCCAATATCGCTTTTCATAGCCGTGGACGCCAGGTTGGGCGTCATCGGCGGGACAATTTGCCTTACAGGCGCACAAATGCCGTCAGCGGCAGGTGGTCGGACGCCACCCGCGAAAGCGGCGTGTCATGCGCCTCCACGGCCGAGATCATGCCGTGCCGGTTGGCCATGATGCGGTCGAGCGCCAGCAGCGGCAGGTTCGACGGGAAGGTGGGCACTGCCGGCGGCAGCGGGCCAAAGGTGACATGCAGCGTATTCAGCGCGGAGCGGTTGCCGAGCCGCCATTCGTTGAGATCGCCGAGCAGGAGCGTCGGCGTGGCATCGGGGCTGTTCATGATATCCAGCACGACACGGGCCTGCTGCGAGCGGGACCGGCGCAGCAAACCGAGATGGGCGGCGATGACGCGCAGGGTCCGGTTTCCGTCAAGATCAATCTCCGCCACCACGGCGCCGCGTGGCTCCAGCCCCGGCAGCCTGATCTGATGCACGTCGCGGACGACGCCCTTCTTGAACAGCAGGACATTGCCATGCCAGCCATGCCCCTTGCCATTGGCCGCAATCGGCACCGGCACCAGGCCGGTTTCATGTTCCAGGCGAGACAGGTCGAGAAGCCCGTCACGGTCGCCGAAGCGGTTGTCGGCTTCCTGCAGTGCAATCACGTCAGGATCGATTTCGCGGATGACGCGGCTGGTCCGCTCGGGATCGAACTTCCTGTCGAGGCCGATGCATTTGTGGACGTTGTAGGAGGCAACTAGCGTTCCGGTTGTGCCTGTCCGCTTGGGCGCACCGGCGTTTGCCTTCCGCATCCTGCGGTCGCGAATGGATAGAAGCATGCTTGCCGGAAGGCTGCGTCCAGTTCTGTGCATATCCGTGCTGCTCGTCCTCGCTGGCTTCAATTCGGAACCGGGCTACAGTCAAAATAGGCGCCGTCGGCATATATTCCATGACAGGCTGGCGTCACACGCGCCAACCTTGGCTAGAGATAGGGCGAACCGAGCCACAATACCCGGTCGAACAGCCTGATAAGGAAGGGTCGGGCCCGCAAGGCGTCGAGCGTCACCGGCACTGCGGTGGCGAGCGCCGATCCGATCCGCGCCTCGATCTCGCTGGCAAAGCCGGCGTCGAGGACCTCGAGGTCGATCTCGAAATTCAACCGCAGCGACCGGGCGTCAAGGTTGGAAGAGCCGACATACGCCCACACGCCGTCGATCGAAAGCAGCTTCGAATGGTCGAACGGTCCCTCCGTGCGCCAGATGCGGCAATAGTTCTTCAGCAGCTGATCGAACTGCGCCGTCATAGCGCGGTCGACAAGGAAAAGATTGTTCACCGCCGGCACCACGATGTCGATTTCGACGCCGCGCCTTGCAGCGGTGGTCAAGGCGCTGATCAGTTCACGGTCCGGCAGGAAATAGGGCGACATCAGGCGGATCGATTTGCGGGCGACGGAGAACGCGCCGATCAGCAGCTTGTGGTTGGTTTCGATGCTGGCGTCCGGGCCGGATGCGACCGCCCGCACCAGCATGGGCAGGCCGGGCGCCGGCGACAGCGGCCCAATTCGCCAGGCATCGCCCTTCAACGGTTCGTCGGTGGCGAAGCGCCAATCCTCGGCGGCGACCGAGAAGAGATCGGCGACGACCGGACCAGTGACCCGGAAATGCGTGTCCCTGGCGCAGTTGGAACCGGCGAACTCGGCCGAGAAGCCCTTGCGGATGTTCATGCCGCCGGTGAAGGCGACCTTACCRTCGATGATCAGGATCTTCCTGTGGGTCCTGAGATTGGCGTAGGGCAGGCGCAGGCCCATGACGATGTTGCCGTTGAAGACATCGGCGGTGATGTCGGCGCTGCGCAGATGCCCCAGGATACTCGGCACGGAATAGCGGGCGCCGACGGCATCGATCAGCACGCGGACCGTGACGCCGCGCCGGACGGCGCCGGCGAGCGCCTCGACGAAGAGCATGCCGACGGCATCATTGTCGAAAATATAGGTCTCGAGCAGGATGCTGCGCTCGGCGCCGTCAATCGCCGCGCACATGGCGGCATAGGCCTCGTCGCCTGTCTCCAGCACATCGATTGCGTTTCCAGGGTGGAGCGCGCGCCGCGCCACCCTGTCGCCCAGTGTCCGCAGACCGGTGAACCGCTGCCCGTATCGCTCGACGATCAGGGCCTCTTCGGCCGCAACGTCGCGCTCATGCTTGGCGGACACCGCGCCGCCGGTAAGTGGGCGCTGGGCGCTGATCGAGGCGCGACGGATGCGGTTGATACCGGCGACGGCATAGATCAGCACGCCTATGATAGGCGACAGCACCATCACGCCGACCCAGCCGGTGGCTGCGCGGACATCTTCCTTGGTCATGACGACGTGGATGATGCCGACGGTCGCCATCACCACCGAGATGATCGCAAGGATTTGGGGCCAGTGAGTCGCCAGAGTCTCGAACATTGCTGGGACTATCCAGCGAGCGGTTGCGGAAGGCAATGCGGCCCCGGCGTGCGGGGCGAATCCACGGATCGGCGTTACCGGGTAAGTGTCTGCAACCGTTGCGAGCGGCGCAGCCGAGGCATTATCTGAATTATCTCGGTACGGAGCAGCAGGCTTGCACCTCCATCTGCTTTTACCGGCTTCGGAATCTTTCTGTCAGTCAGGGCGATACGATTGAGGATCAAGCCAAGGAACTCGCTGGGCGAAGACTTGTGCGCCTCACTTCCGGTCGAGAAAAGTCCTCACGGCTGCGATCGTGGCCTCCGGCTGCTCTTCCATGAGCCAATGTCCCGAATGGGGGACCACGACTTCGGTCACGTCCGTCGCGGCATTGCGCATGACGACCGCCTCGGTTGCTCCAAAGGATTTTTCGCCGCCGATCGCCAGCACCGGCATGGTGAGTTTCGTCATCATGGATACCTTGTTGTCTTCGACGTCCTGCCGGATAGAGCGGAACTGCGCGAAGGCCGAGCGCATCGCTCCCGGAAGGGCGTAGAACTTGGTATAGTGCTCACGCGTTGCTTCGTTGATCTTGGACGGATCGCCCGCGAATTCGTTCCAGAAACGATCAAGGTAGATGCGTTCACGTCCCGCCACCAGCCGCTCTGCATCCGGCCCGCCAAAGTCGAAATGCCACAGCGCCGGGCTGCGCACGACCTCATCCCAGGGCGGAATGCCGGGAACCGGCGCGTCCATCACCACCAGCTTTTCGGTCTTGTCCGGATAACGTGCCGCATAGGCGTAGGCGACCATCGTGCCAATATCGTGCCCGACAATGATGGCATGGTCGATATCAAGCGCGGTCAGAATTGCGCGGATGTCGGCCGCCTGTGTCCGTTTGTCGTAGCCATCGACTGGATGGGACGACAGACCCATACCCCGCAGATCCGGAATGACGATCCGGTGATCGCGGGACAGTTCGGTGGCCAGYGGCCCCCACATATCACCGGTGTCACCGAAACCATGTATCAAAACCACCGGGGAGCCCTGTCCGCCCACACGGACATGCAGCGTCACATCACCCGCCTTGATATCCTGCGTCTGGAAGCCAGTGGGCAACGATTGAACCTGCGCTGCGGCAGGCAATGAAATCACAAGCATGCCAAACAGGCCAAGCAGGAACCTGAACATCTCTTAATCTCCGCCAATTGGTCCCAGTCTCGTGACCATCATCTGTACCTTGCTTGAGTATGGCGCAGGACTTTCGTTCTGATTAGCCATATAATTCGGGAACTCGAATTCGGAAAATGCGGACAATCATGAAGCTTGAAGGCATCGGCACGTTTGTCACCGTAGCGGAAGCCGGTTCGATCAGCGAAGCCGCCCGGCGTCAACGATTGTCCAAATCGGTGGTGAGCGAGCGTTTGGCCGAGCTCGAAAGAAGCCTGGGCACGACCTTGCTGCATCGTACGACGCGCAGACTTACCCTGACGGAGGATGGGATAGCTTTCCTCGCACGAGCGCGGCGCATCGTCAGGGAAGTGGAGGACGCCGGCGCCGACATGGCGGAACGACGCGGCGAACTGGTCGGGCCGCTGCGTATCTCGGCGCCGGTCGCATTTGGACGCATGCATCTCGGGCCGGCGCTTTACCCTTTCCTGGCGCGCCATCCAGGGATCGAACTGACGCTCGATCTCGATGATCGGCGCGCCGATGCCGCTGCCGATGGTTACGATGCGGTTGTGCGACACGGTGCGATCCAGGATTCGCGGCTGATAGCATGGCGCCTCGCGGCGAGCCGACGCCTTCTCGTCGCGTCGCCGGAGTATATCGCCCGGAACGGTGCGCCTACGTCAATGGCTGACCTGGCCAGCCATCGGGGCATTTTCTACACCCATCGCGGCGTCGCCGATTGGCGCTTTCCCAGCCCCGACGGCGCTGCGATTGTCCGGGGTCGGATCGGGTTGCTCGTCAACAATGGTGACGTCATGCGTGAGGCTGCGATCGCGGGTCTAGGAATAGCCTTGCTGCCGACTTTCATTGCCSGAGGAGCAATCAGAACCGGTGAGCTCAAGATCGTCGATATCGGCGTCGAGGCCGAAGGCGAATTCATCTATATCGCGTATCCTGAAGGGCCGCCGCCATCGGCCAAGCTCAAGGCGTTCGCGGAATGTCTGATCACGGTAATCGGTGATCCGCCCTACTGGGATGTGCCTGATTGCCGCCCGACGGACAAATGATTATCCGCTCCATCTAGGCAAATCACTAAAGACCCAGGGCAATCTTGAAAGCAGAAAGCTCGTCGTTGGTGACGGGGACCACGTGCTGCGGCTCGGGGTAGGCGCCCGTCTGCACGTCGGATATGAACTCGCGATAGGCGGCGATGCGTTCACGCTGCAGCCGCTCATATTCGGCGGCGAAGTTGCGGTAGGTCTTGGCGTGGCGCGGCCTGTGGCCGGCGGTGTGGCCGAGCACGTCCTCGCTGAAAAGATACTGCGCGTCGGCATGCGGCCCGGCGCCCATGCCAAGCATGATCAGGGGCGTATTCCTCGTGATCAGTTCGGCAACCCGGTCGGGCACCACCTCCAGCTCGGCGCCGAAGCAGCCAATGGCCTCCAGGCGCTTGACGTGATCCCACACCGCACGGGCACTTTCGGCCGTCCTGCCGACAGCCTTGAAGCCGCCGGTCCAGGTGCATTGCGAGGGGATCAGGCCGACATGGGCGACGACCGGCACGGCGTTGTCGCAGAGCGCCTTCTGGATATCGAGCGAGGCGGCGCAGTAGAAACAGTCGCCGCCGATGCGCATGAACTGGTAGGCGGTTTTCAGATAATCCTCCGAGGTGACCAGATTGCCGGCGGGACCGTAGGGCAGCCCGACCTGCACGAAGCATCGGCCGGCCGCCTCGCGCATCTCGGGCGAGAAGAAGCGCCCCTCGATCGAAAGCATGTCTATGCCGGCAGCATCCGCTGCCGCCGCCTCTTCGAGAGAGGTGACGTAGAGCATGGAAATCTTTTGTCCGCGGCCCTTCATGGCGCGGATGTCGGCGACGGTGGGACGGCTGCTCTTGGTGACCATTCTTGTTCCTCAGACGGTGAAAGCTTCACGGAAGGCCTGCAGTGCCGGCTCGGGATCACCCGAGGCAAACGCTTCCATGCCCACCGGCCCGCGGTAGCCCATGTCCTTCAGCGCGCGGGCGATGCCGCGATAGTTGATCTCGCCCGTGCCGGGCTCCATTCGGCCGGGCACGTCGGCCACCTGGACTTCGCCGATCCATGGCAGGCAGGCGCGGCACAGCGCGATCAAGTTCCCTTCGCCGATCTGCGCATGGTAGAGGTCGAGGTTGAGGCGCAGGCCCGGCCGGTTGACGCTCGACACTAGCGCAAGCGTGTCTTCGGCTCGTGCAAAAGGCACGCCGGGATGGTCGACCGGAAGGTTCAAATTCTCCAGCGTGAATGTCACGCCTTCCGCCTCGGCGAGATCCGCAATCCGGTTCAGCGTGTCGTATGCCCTGAGCCACATCGCGCCGGTGACGGTCTCGCAGGGTGCGACCGGCAGGCCGCCTTCGCCCAGCCCGGTGCCGTGCAGGTTGAGCCGTGCGACGCCGAGGCGTTTGCCGACCGCCGCGGTCTCCTTCGCCGTCATCAACAGTTCCGCGGCGCCCTCGTCATCGGAGAGACGGCCGCGCAGATAGCCGTTCATGATCGAGAAGGTCGCGCCGGAATTCTCGAGCATTGCGAGGTCGTGATCGGGCCAGTTCCAAAGGCCGACCTGGAAGCCCATTTCGGTCAGGCGCCGCACGCGCCATTCCATCGGCCGGTCGCGCCAGAGCATCTCGGCGCAAGCCGCAAGGGTGAAGGTATCGGACATGTCAGACCTCGATGTACACGCGGCCGTCCTCGACCTTGGTGTTGTAGATTTTAAGGTTCACGCAGACCGGTGCGCGCAGCGCTTCGCCGGTCCGGTAATCGAACACGCCGTTGTGCTTGGGGCATTCGATCCTGTATTCCATAACCAACCCGTCGCTCAGATGCACCTTCTCATGCGTGCACAGCCCGTCGGTGCAGAAGAACGCATCGTCGGGGCTGCGGTAGATGGCGAATGTCCGACCCTCGTGATCGAAGCGGATAACGTCCTCTTCCTCGATATCATCGGCCGCGCACGCATCAATCCACCTTGCCATTGTCGCCCTGCAGTCTGTTCTTGGGTTGGTCGAAAAGACAGCCGGCGGAACCACGCATTCCGCCGGCCGCACAGGAAGGTGCCCGGGAGGAGGAGATGGGCGCCTTCACTGGGTTCACGCATGGCTTGCGCCATGCGGCGCATGCCTGTCTTCAGCCGCCGAGAAGCTCTCGATCTCGGCTTCGAGTTCGGCCATCTGCTCGCCGCCTGCCATCAGGTCGGTGATCGCTTCACGGCTTTTTTCGCCCTTGCGGAAGTCGGCGACCTTGGCGCCCCTGATGAGGACGGCGAAGTGGTCGCCGACGGTCAGGGCATGAACGACATTGTGGGTGATGAAGATGACTGCGATGCCCTTGCGACGTGCCTGCAGGACGATGCGCAGGACATGCGCCGCCTCCTTGACGCCAAGTGCGGCGGTCGGCTCGTCGAGGATCAGCACGCTGGCGCCGAAATGCACGGCGCGCGCGATCGCCAGCGCCTGCCGCTCACCACCGGACAGTCCACCGACCAGGCGATCGCCGTCGTCGATGCGGGTGATGCCGAGCTGGCGCATCTCGGTGACGGCGATCTCGTTGGCCCGCTTGCGGTCGTAGATGGTGAGCGGTCCCCAGCGCCGTGTCGGCTCGGCGCCGACGAAGAAGGAACGGCCGATGCTCATCAGCGGGAACGTCCCGCCGAATTGGTGCACCGTCGCGATGCCGTGGTCGCTGGCGTCGCGCGGGCTGTCGAAGGCGACAGCCTTGCCGTCCATTTCCATCGTGCCCGATGTCGGTTTGTGGACGCCGGAGAGGATCTTGATCAGCGTCGACTTGCCGGCGCCATTGTCGCCGAGCAGGCACAACACCTCGCCTCTGTCGACCTCCAGCGAAATGTCGTGAAGCACGTCGATCGGACCGAACGACTTGTTGATCCCGGTCAGCCTGAGCAGGGGCGTGGTCATGAGCGAACTCTCGATTTGGTGCGCGGCGCGTAGGTCAGCGCCATGGTGCGGAAGGTGTTGTTCATCAGCACGGCCCCCAGCAGCAGGACGCCGATGATCAGGCTTGCCCAATTGGCGTCGAAGCCGGTGTAGAAAATGCCCTGGTTGACGATGGAGAAGGTCAGCGTGCCCAGCACGATGCCGACCACCGAACCATACCCGCCGGTGAGCAGCACGCCGCCGATGACCACCGCGATGATCGAGTTGAAGATGAAGGACTGCCCCGCGGCCACCTGGGCGCTGTTGTAGAGGATCGCCTGCGACATGCCGACGAAGGCGGCGCACAGGCCGCTGCTCATGAACAGCGCGATGGTGACCCGGTCCGTCGGGATGCCGGCATTGCGGGCGCTGACCGCGTCACCGCCCATGGCCAGGATCCAGTTGCCGAAGCGCGAGAAGTTCAGGATGAAGCCGACGATCAGGACGATGGCGATCCACCAGAACAGGGTCACCTGGAACTTGCCGCCGAGATAGTCGCCAAACACAAGCTTGGCGATCGGCCCGCTCTTCAGCGCGACACTGGTGCTGCCGGACAGGATGATCGAAAGGCCGAGCGTCAGGCCGGCCAGCGCGAACAGCGTTGCCAGTGTGACGACGAAGGACGGCACTTTGGTGTGGATTACCAGGAGCCCGTTGATGAAGCCGACGATGAGGCCAAGGGCGAGGGCCGCGAGGATGCCGACGATGATCGGCAGGCCGTAGTGGCCCGAGATGATGGCGATGGTCATCGAGCTGGCGGGGATCATCGAGCCGACCGAGAGATCGAGATGTCCGGCGATCATCAATAGCCCCACCGGGAGAGCGATGATGCCGAGTTCCGAGGCGACGTTGAGCCAGCTCGCGGCACCGCCGGCCGACATGAAGTTGGCGCCGCCGAAGATCGAGAAGAACACCAGCACGGCGATCATGCCGATCAGCGAGCCGACCTCTGGGCGACGCACGAGCCTACCGATCGAGGGCATCGAGGAATGCGGGGCGGGTAGCGCAGTCGCTACCACGGCAGGTTGGTCATGGGCTTGGGATGTCATCGAAGTGGTCCCTGGCTTGAACAATGGGGGTGCCTGGCGCGGCCCTCGGAGGGGCGCCGGCCGGCGATGTCCGGCCCACGGCGGGCCGGACACTCGGTTTG
The DNA here is from genome assembly GCF_054049815.1 of Mesorhizobium sp. P5_C1. Taxonomy (NCBI): domain Bacteria; kingdom Pseudomonadati; phylum Pseudomonadota; class Alphaproteobacteria; order Hyphomicrobiales; family Phyllobacteriaceae; genus Mesorhizobium; species Mesorhizobium sp. P5_C1. The sequence goes on from NZ_JBFULQ010000147.1 coordinate 8,896, forward strand.
CGCAATCAGCGGGCGCCGGCCGCCGCACCACCCATCGTCGCGCCGACGTTGGCAGCATCGACGATCCCCGGTCCGGTCAGCACCGGCTTCGTCGGCAGGTCGAGCCCATAGTTGACGAAGCCGTTGAGCAGCGACACCGCGAGATAGCCCTGCAGGTAAGGCTGCTGGTCGATCGAGAACATCTGCGTTCCGTCCTTGATGCGCTGCAGGCCGGTTTCGTCCATGTCGAACGACGCGAGCTTGACCTTGTCGCCAAGATTGGCCTGGCTGATGGCGTTGGCCGCACTGTTGGCGTCGCCGGCACTGATGGTGATGAGGCCGTCGAGGGTGTTGTCTTTCAGCACGGCGGCCTTGATCGCCTCGGCGACCGCGGTCGGGTTGCCGAAGCTGGATGAAGGCAGCGGCAGCTGGGTGGATTTGCCGCCGCTCTTGGCGATGGCGTCGGCGATGCCCTTGCAGCGGTCTTCCGTGTTCGTGGAGCCAGGCAAGGTGTTGACGCACAGCACGTTCTTGGCGCCATGGTTGCCGAAATAGGCGCCGCCACCGAGACCGGCCGCGTATTCTTCGTTGCCGGCATAGTTCATGGCGCCGAGCCGCTTGGCTGCGTCCATGCCGCCGGAATTGTAGATGATGAGCGGCACGCCGGCGGCAACGACTTCCTTGAAGGCGTCATCCATGGCCTCGGGCACCCAGTCGGGACCGACGATGGCGCTCGGCTTCTGGCTGAGCGCGGTGCGGATCAGCTTGGCGGCGTCCGGGCCAAGATTGTCGTAGTTCTGCGGGCCGAGCCAAGTCACCGAGCCGCCGGTCAGTTCGGCGACCTTTCCGGCGTCGTCCGCACCTTTCTTGACCTTCGACCAGAACGGGTCGTCCGCCTTGCCGCCGATGACGAAGATCTTCGCCCCATCAGCCATTGCGGCTGTGGCACCTGTCGCCACCAAGGCTGCCGTCATCGCCGCAGTCAAAAGCTTCGTGATATGGTTCATTTCATTTCCTCCCGGTTGCCGTCATCAGACGGATTGGAAAACTTGGTCCCGACGCTCCCCTCCCGGCGCGTCGCGTGATCAATGCTTCGCCCGGCGTCGCTTACGCCCTGGCATTCATGCGCTGCTTCTTTTTCTGGAACCGGGCGTCCATCATGGCGTCGCCCTCTCTGGTGCCGTCATGCAAGGTGCCGAACCATCTATCGAGCGGGATCAGCCCGTCGCCGCCGTAGTTCACCTCGAAATATTTATGGTGCAGGTAATGCGCGTAGGCGTGGCTCGATACGGCTGTGTCCTGCGTGAGTTCCAGCTTTTCGAAGCCGAGATGGCCGTTGACGGCACCAAAGCTGGCGACGTGCAGCTGGAACAGTGCGACGATGGGGTTGGACGGGATCAGCAGATGCCAGAAGGCGACCGCGTGATAGAGGAACCCTTCCACCGGGTGCATCGACAGCGACGACCAGGGCGACGGGTTGATCGAATTGTGGTGGACGGAGTGGATCCAGCGATAGAGCGGACCCCAGTGGATCAGGCGGTGGATGAAGAAGAAATGCACCTCGTGAATGGCCGGTGCGACCAGCACCAGCGCGGCGAGGTAGACGGGGTGGTCCTGCCAGCCGACCCACGGCACGTAGCCCTTGGCAAAGCACCACAGGAAGATGACTTCGACCACCGTCCATAGCGGGATGGTGATGAAGAACGAGCGCAGGAAGTTGTCGAGGTTCTGGCTCTGGAACCAGAACACGTCGGAGGGCGCATCGGCGGGGAATTTGTGGTTGTATTTGAAGCGCGTCGCTTGCGTGCGCCTGACGTAATAGCGCAGCTCGAAAATGCCGTAGAAGACGAGGATCGCCGCGGCGTTGACGGCGTAGAGCCAGAGCGCCCATCCCCAGCTGATGGTCTTCATCGTCTCGACGCTGGGGACGACATAGATCCAGTAAAGGAGGGCGGTGGCCATGTGGAAGGCATTCCACGGCCAGATATAACCGGGCAGCCATGCCAGGATCTTCGGCAGCCTCGGTGGCCAGTTCCACAACGGCACGGCCTCGATGCGCCCGTTCGGCTTCCAGTCGCCGCGCTTGTCGCGCACGCCGTATTTGAGATCGTCCATCCCGGATCCTCCACCCGCAGTGCCTGGGATGGCTCGCACGCGCACGCCGCCTCGCACCGCCGTCGGGCGGAGGGTCAGAACCTTGTCTGCGCTGTGCTGCTTCTATCCCWGGGCTGGCGGTGCTTGCGCCTTCTTTGCTTCTTCCCGAGATAAACATCTTGATCCAAAATGAATCAAGAATAGAATGTTTATTCCAAATTAATTGTATCATTCGTCTCAGGGCTGCCCGACGAATGATATCTTCGTATCAATTGCTATAGGCTGATGACACGAAATGGATCAGAACAAGCGGCCGACCATCAAGGATGTTGCCGCCGAGGCCAATGTTTCGGTGGCCACCGTCAATAGGGTGCTGAGCGGCTCGGGCGCCGTGCGCCAGGGCACGCGCGAGCGCGTCATGCTGGCGGCGGAGCAGATCGGTTTCTACGGCATGGGCGCGCTGCGCAGCCGTATAGCGGCCGCCCGGCCGCGCTACCGGTTGGGTTTCCTGCTGCACCAGCCCGGCCGAGCCTTCTACCGCAACATGGCCGAGGCACTGCGCCTTGCAGCCCAAACGATGCCCGACTGCGAAATAGAGTTGCTTACTGAGTTTCTCGACGATCTGTCGCCGCAGAATGTCGCCTCGCGGATGCTGGCACTGGGCGCCGAATGCRACGCCGTCGGCGTCGTCGCCGCGGTCCATCCTCTGGTCACCCAGGCGGTGGACGCGCTGCAGGCCCGCAACGTGCCGGTTTTTGCGCTGATCTCGCAGATCTCGGCGACCGGCCATATCAACTATATCGGCCTGGACAACTGGAAGGTCGGGCGCACCGCGGCCTGGGTGTTCGAGCATGTTTGCCGGGCGCCCGGCAGACTGGG
>NZ_JBFULQ010000148.1:0-11818 GCF_054049815.1 Mesorhizobium sp. P5_C1
CGGTTAGGGTGTATTGATATTCAGGTGATGCCGGCCTGCAAACGGCAGTTTCCTGCGCTTCCGGTGCTCACGTACTTTAAGTACGCTCCGCTCCGGTTCTCGGAACCTACCTTGTTTGGTCGCTTCGCGCCCGTCTTCGACTCCGGCTCGGCCTGACCTGAATCTCAACACCCTGGCGCGCCTATTTGCGGCCCATCTCGAAATAGTTGGGCAGCGGCAAAAGCCTCGTGAACATCGTGCCCTGGGCGAAGACGCGCAGTTCCAGCATCGATCCCGACGACCGCTCGGCGCTCTGGTCGAAGAGGAAATTGCCGAGCGAATAGATCTCCGCAACATCGCCGCCGGCAAGCGGAACGATGGCCTCGCTCGATACATGCGGATGGCCGCCGACGATGACCGATGCGCCACGCAGCCGCATCTGGTCGGCAAGCATCTCCTCGCGCGCCGACGGTTCGGTCTCGTACTCGCGGCCCCAGTGGACGAAGGCGACGACCGGCCGCTCGGCGTTTTCGTGCAGCAGCCGATCAAGCAGGGCAGGCGTCAGCAGATCGGTGTTCTTCGAGCCGTTGGTGTCGATGTCGGTCAGGCCGACAAGGTCGAGATCGGCAAGCGCCAGCGTCTCACCCTGGCCGAAATGCGGGATGCCGGCTTCGTTCAGCGCGCGCAGCGTCTCGGCATAGCCTGACGGGCCGAGATCATAGGCATGATTGTTGGCGAGCCCGACACCGGCGACATGCAGCCTCTTCAGCATGTCGACGGCCAGGTCTTGCGGCATCGCCAGCGTCATGTCGTCGATCGCTTCCGGCACGTTGGGCAGGATGACGCCTTCGAGGTTGACGATCAGCGGCCGTGAACCGGTGAGCGCCAGGACGCTGTCAACGATCCGGTCGGCAACACCGTCGCGGACCAGTATCTTCTTCATGGCACGGCCGAAATTCACGTCGCCGGCCAGATAGTAGATCCTGTCCTTCGGCCGTGCCGGGTTGTTGAAACCGGGAGCGAAGGCACCGAACAGCGCCACGACATAGCTGGTGGTCCGCTCGACATAGTCCGGCGTGTGTTCCTGCGAATTCTCGTTGGCGACGACCAGCGGCTGGGCGCCGAACAGTTCGCGCTGCAGCCTGGTCTGGATGTAGAGCGCGCCGACGGAATCGGCGTGAGCGGGCTGGCGAAGCGCCGCTATGCCGTCGAGCGACCCGGCGGCCAGCATGTTCAGCGTCTGCTGGTCGAAGCGCCGTGCGTCGTGCTGCGGCAGATAGTGCGAGAAGTCGGTGGATTCGACGATCAGCGTGTCTTGGTCGACGATCGGCTTCAGGGCCTCGGCCAGCCTGTCCCAGTCGCCGCGCCGCGCCTTGACCGACATCGCCACGGGCACGATTTTCGCCTCGGGGAAGTAGTGGTGCAGGAAAGGCAGCATCGCGCGCACGCCATGTTCCTTGTCGAACAGGCAGGACTCCTCGACCATGTCGCCGTGCGTTTCGAGCTGGCGTACTGCTTGGACGTCGGCGGCGACCGGGCCAAGCACGGTATCGAAGCCGCGTACCGAGGTGGCGTACAGTTTGCGCGTCTTGTGGAAATGGTCTGGCGACAGGATGACGATGCGCTTGTAGCGGAAGCCGGACGCCGCCCGGAACCCCAGCGCTACCAGGTCCGCGGCCAGGAGATGATGCGGGACGGTGATGCCGGTCAGCCGCTGGTTCGATGGCTCGATATCGGCCACCTTTGCGATGGCATCCTTGAACAGTTTGGCGTCATCGTAGAAGGGCGGAAAGTTGTCAGCGCCGGGCGGGCAAATTACGGGCGCGGCAACGGCGTGAAAGAGTGGGGTAAAGAGGCAGAATAGCATTGCTGCGATTGCCGGCCACAGTCGCGCGAGGGGGGTGTCTTGGCGCAGTCCCCTCATGGCTCGGCGAGCACGATGTTCTCCACGCCGCCGACATAGTAGAACGGCTTCTGCTTCGATGATGTCAGCCGCACCACCTCGCGTGAAATGTAGTCGGCAAGGCCGAACAGCGTGACGCCGCCGTCCGACGTCCTGGCCTTGCCGCGCAGGCCTTCGAGGATCGAATAGGTGAAGACGCCGTGTCCGAGTTCGGGCAGTTCGGCGGCGGTGTTGTTGGCTGCGGTGGCCGAAAACACGACGATGCGCGCATCCTGCGCGTCCTTTTCCAGGCGCGGGTTGAAGGCGTTGGCGGCATGGCAGGTGTCGAGCAGCATGAAGCGCATGCCCTTGGCCCGCTCGACCGATTTCTGGATGTCCGACCAGTCGACAAGCGAGGAGCGCTTCCAGCGCTCGGCATCCTGTTTGCGGCCGTCGGTCGGGATGAAATAATAGTCCTCGTCGATGTTGATGCCGTGGCCGGCGACGAAGATGATCGTGGTGTCGTGCTCGCCCGGTCTGTCGAGGAAATCGGCGAGCTGGTCGTCGATCGTGTCGGAGTCGGGCTCCATGATGCCGTCAGCGCTGGCGATTGAATAAGTCTGCTTGGCCTTGTCGGGGGCCTCATCGAGCGCTTCACGGTTGACCAGAACCAGCGTCTCCATCGATGAGAACAGCGGCGCCGATTTCTGCGCAATCACCTTGAGGAATTCGGTGGCATCATCGACGGGGTAGCGCAGGTCGCAGGCGTGGCCCGAACAGGCGTCGTTCAGGAACGGATATTTGTCGACGCCGATGAYCGCGACATAGAGCTTGCCTTTGGCCTCGGACTTCTCGGTCTTCCTTGCCAGAGCCGTTACGCTGCGTTCGGTCAGATAACCGAATTCGTTGGTGCCGGTGATGCGGATGGTGTTTTCGCCATTCTCGACCGGTATCTCGACGATGGTGTTGTCGCCGTCCACCGAGCGGGCGGTGACGTCGCCGACATTGYGGCTGTTCGACAGGATCGAGAAGCCGGCGACATCGGTCCCGGCTTGCCCCGCACCGGTGATCTCGACAGCGACATAACCGTCACGCACCTTGCTCTGGTCGGTGGCGAGGCGGATGTCGAATTCCGGTGGCTTGCGCTGCAGCAGTTTCTGGAGTTCGTTGTCGACGCTTGGCCGCATCTCCTTGACCGCCTGTTTGGCGCTGCGCAGGATGATCGCGCGGCGAACCATCTCCGGGCTCCAGAGATATTTCTTCAATTGGCCGGCGCGGATGAAGCGGCCTTCATGGTCGCGGCCCTGGTTGACCTGCCAGCCGATCAGCTTGTCGCCTTCATCGGAGGAATAGTAGTAGCCCTGCGGCATCCAGGCGATCCATTGCGAGCCGGCGAAGAACATCGAGACGATCAGCTCGTGCGTCTTCAGATTCCAGAGCCTGAGCGTCTGGTCGGCGCTGCCGGTGACCAGCAGGCCCGCTTTTTCCGAAGCGACCATGGCATTGATTTCGCCGGTATGGCCGGTGAATTCGCCCGACACTCTCGCTGTCGGCGTCCTGTATTCGAGCAGCGTGCCGTCATTGCCGCCGGTGATCAGGCCAAGGCCGTTGTCGATCAGGGTGAAGGCCGAATGGACAAAGCCATTGGTGGCATCGTTCTCGATGCTGCGCACCATCTTGCCGCCATTGGCGATCTCCAGCRCCGCGTTTTCCAACGCGTCCTTGCCTCCCTCCCTGGCGCGCAGCGACCACTGGCCGTCTGTCAACGCGGCGCGGGCAAACGAGCCCGGCTCCGCCAGCGGCTGCGGGTCGTCGAAGAATCGCTCGGTGGTCGGCAGCACCAGCCTGTTGTCCAGTTCGCCTTGTTCCTCCGGAYAGGACACGCGCTGGGGGCAAGGGTTGGCATTGCCCCAGGCGATGACGTCATTCGCTGCGTCGATGCCGACGGCGGTCACCGGCTCACCCACCCCCTGCAGCAGGGCCTTGCGCTCGCCAGTCGTGGGATCCCAGACCTGGATGGCGTTGCGCGTGCCGCCGGCGGTTGCCACCAGCGAGCCATCGGCATTGGCGGTGCTGGCATAGACCGTGCCGTCATGGCCGGTATAGTCGAGCACCTTCTCGCCGGTGTCGGTGTTCCAGACGACGGAGCGATGCTTGTCGGCGCAGCGATAGCCGCAGGAGGCGACCAGCCGCGACCCCTTGGCAAAGGTCAGCGAGCCGATGAGGAAATCCTGCTTCGGCATGGCGCGCACCAGCGTGCCGTCGTCTGCGTGCCAGAGCTGGACCTGCCCGTCCTTGCTGCCGGTGGCAAACAGGCTGCCATCCGGCGAGACGGCCAATGCCATGACACTGATATCCCGCAACGGTTCGGCCTCGGCCGGCAAGGCGATCTCCTCGCCCTTTGCGACGTCCCAGAGCCGGATGCCGTTGTCGGTGGTGGTCGCCGCCAGCCTAGTCCCCGCGGCAGCGAAGGCGAGCTTGTCGATGTGCCAGGAATCGGCATCGAGCTTCTTGTCCAGCGTCCACCCGGTCGCGGATTTGTCGTCCAGCCGCCAGAGATAGACGACGCCGTCGGCGCCACCGGCAGCCAGGGTTTTGCCGTCGGGAGAGAAAGCGAGGTCGTAGGTTGCGTAGTCGGCGGCCTTGAGCACCGCCTTCATCTTGCCGGTGGCAAAGTCGAACAGCCGGATGTCGCCATAGGGTGGCCTGTCGCCGAGGCTGGCGCCGAAATAGCCGCCGGCGGCAATCGTCTTGCCATCCGGCGAGACCGAGACCGCGAAGATCTTGCCGTCGCTGCCATTGCCGAGATAGCCGCGAATTGTGCGCAGCGTCACCCCGCTCTGCCAGTCCCAGATGCGGATGGTCTTGTCGTTCGATGCCGAGACGATGTCGTCGCCGTCGGGCGTGAAGGTGAGGTCGGTGACCTGTGCACTATGACCGCCGGTGTCGAGATCGAGGTGGAAGTCAGCCGCCTCTTCGGCGTTAGCAGCCGATGCGACAGCAAGCGCACCGGCCATGGCGAGCCAGCAGCAGGCACGCAGGAGGCGGCGGGCTGCTCCTCCCATCGCTATTTGACTTCGCCCGCGGGTTGCCGATTGCGCACATAAGCCTCGATCGCCGTGGCGAAAGTCGGTGAACCCGCCTTGCGCTGTTTGTCGACATAGCCGGCAAAATAACTCCAGAACGAGACGGCATAGTCGCGGAAATAAGCGTCGGTCACTTTGCGCGAACACAGATCGCCGTCGATGCAGAACGACAGGCGGTTGAGGAAATAGACGATGCGGTCGAAGTTTTCGCTGAAATCGGCGAGTGGCATGTCGCCACCGCTGGCGGTCATCGCCTCGATGCCGATCCGCTGCCGGAACACCTGCTCCTCGGTCGGCGAGGGGTTGGCGCTGAGCAGATTGTCATATTTGGCATTGAGGGCCGCAAGACGATCTTTCAGCGCGCGTTGCGCCTGCTGATAGTCTTTGGTTTCCCAGAGCTCAACCAGCGACATGGTCTGCTCGACGCGCTTCTGCTCCTGGTTGGCGAGGAACTGGTAGATCGAAAACATCAAGGTGAAGATGATGGCCAGACGCACCAGCAGGCCCGACCAGGCATAGACCAGCATGCGCCAGTCGCGGTCGGTGAACGGGTTCGCTTCCTTCTTGATCTCGTGGCTGCTCGGCCAGGGAAACCCCTCGGTGGTTTCCGGCAAAGCCGGCTTCGTGGCTGGCGCCTTTGCGGTGGCGGCGGCAGCTGCCGTTTGCCTGGTGTTGGCCGCCGGCTTTTTCATTGGCAGCTGTCCAGTTCGATGACGGCGGAGGGATCCAGCACGATGCCGGGCGCCTCCAGCTTCTTTTTCAAACATTCCAGCTGCAGGCGCGAAATCATGAACTGCACATCGGGCTCCGCCGCCCCCTTGTTCGGTGATGGCAGCGCCTCGACCACGCCCCGCGAGGCGCAGTTGCTGAGATCGACGACAACCGCTCCGTTGCCGCTTTTGGCGATCTGGTCATACTGATCGAGAAAACAGGTTGCCAGTTCAGAGTTGGTGACGATCTGATTGACACAAAGGCCGCAGGCCTCGTCCGCCGAAGCATTGGCGATCAGCAACAGGCTGCCGGCAAGGCCGGCCACCGATCCACGCCAGGAAAACATATATTTCTTCACAATCGATCCTATCCGCTTCGTCAGGCCGTCATGCGCCATTGCGCCCGCCGGGAATGTTCTCATATCGCGCCGATCGCGCAAGAGCCGGTCCGGCCCTTGTGCCGGCATTCGGTCAGGCGCGTGGCACCGTTTCCATAGGGAAGATCATCACCGCGCCCTTCGGGCCGCTCTTGTCGGCGAGCCGCATCACCGAGCGGGTTGCCGGCGCCATGCCGATATCGGTCAGCATGTCGGAGAAGCTGGCAGGGCCCAGCCCGCGCGTCATGGACGCAACGCCGTCCTGCGCCAGGAAGCTCAGATCCTCCTTCTCGCTTTCCGGCGGCGCCTCGGTCAAAACCGCGATCATCCTTTCCATGCCGAAGCTGGTGTCGGTGAAGGCCAGCAGCCCCTCTTCGAGCGAGGCTTGCGGCGCCAGGCGCTCGGCGACGATGTGGGTGATCGAATAGTCGCTGCCGACATAGAGCACGTTGATGTCGACCAGCAGATCAGAGCTGTTCTTTGCCAACACATGCACTTCGTCGCCCGGGGAGACGCGAGGCACCRCCGAAGCCTGCAACGGTTCGAGACCATCCTTGTCACGGCGTTTGACCTGGAACTGGACGTCGACGTCCTCCGGCTTGTAGTCGGATGCCGCCGCCAGCCGCGACAGCCCGGTGGCACGGAAGATGGTGCGCAGATTTCTGGTCGTGGCCTCGACCAGCTTTTTCCGGTCATCCATGTGAATGATGATCAGCGGCGGCTTGCTGCCGTCCTTCAAGGTCACGTCGCCCGAGGCCGGCAGGAACCACAGCGCCGGCTTGTCGGTCGCGTCCTTGGCAGCGCCGGCAACGGCATTCTCGCGCATCACCGCAAAGCGAAGCTCGGCGCTCTTGCCGGGGTTGACCAGTTCGATGTTGAAGCCAGTCTCCTTGGCCGTAGCCAACTCATCGAGAACCGAATTGACCAGAGCGGTTTCCTTCTCCAGTCCCTTGGTCGCCGCCGGCCGCGCCACGACGAGCTTGTAGTCGACCGCGATTTCGGCCACCCGCGCATAGGCGTTGGCCGGGATGTCGACCAGCTTGAGCGCCGGCTTTTTGTCGAATTCGACCGGCTTGACCCGGCTCTCCAGGTTCCTGGCTGACTGCACCTCGAGATAGCCGACAGCGTCAGAAAGCTGCGACAGCGCCGACGGCAGGATGGCGAGCTTGCTGCCGGGGGTGAGGCGATGCAGCAGACCGGCGCCGATCGTCGCGTCGCCGTCCTTGATGACAACAGGCCATTGCATGACCGCGTCCGTCTTGTCGGTGCCGAACACGCGCGCGTCGAGTTCGCCCTCGAACAGCGGTGTCGGGCGCGTGCGGCTGTCGGCCGAATATTGCTGCAGCACGGCCTGGCCGAGCTGGCGATAGGTGACGTTCGGGTTCTCAGCCAGTTTCGACAGGATGGTGAAGGTGAACAGGCCGAACCGGGGTGCATCCGTCGTGCCCTTGGGCAGCGGCATCTCCGGTGTCGTCTCCACCGTCTGCGCGGCATAGAAGGCGACCAGCTTGCCCTTGGTGATCGGTTCGCCGCCGGTCGGGGTCAGGTTGAAGGCGGGCTTGCGCCTGCCGTTGTCGTCGACGCCGCGCGAGCCGGCGGCGGATGTCACCTCGTCATAGGCCTTGATCGCCGCGGCCCGCTCGGCTTCGCTGCCGCCGACCAGGTCGGCGAACTCGACCTTGCGCTCCATCTCGTCATCGACTTCGACGGCGCGGGTCGCGGTGCCGGAATGGCAGCAGTCGAACACGACCCAGACGAAGGCGCCTTTGTTGCGGATGGCGTCGAGCGCAGCACCGATCTCGTTGTCGACCAGCGCATTCGGCACGCCCGCATCACGGTTGATCCATTTATCGATGTCGACGGGCAGGAAAATCTCGTCGAGCCCGTCGGTCTCGTCGCCCTTGACCCTCTCCGGCTGCTGGGCGCCGTGACCGGACAGGTGCAGATAGACGAAATCGTCGCGCTGCACCTTGGCGGCGAGGTCGGCCAGCGCGGCCTTGATCGCGGCATGGGTCGGCAAGCCATTTGCGCCTGGGACGTCCTTGGCCAGCAGCGTGACATTCTCGGGCGCGAACCGCACCGGGTCGGGCACGTTCTTCAACAGGTATTCGTGGACCAGGCCCGCATCGTTCTTCGGTCCGATCAGCCAGTTCCTCTGCGGCAGGTTCGGATATTCGGTACAGGCGACCAGCAGCGCATGGTAAGTGCGCGATGCTGCAATGGTCCTGAACGACACCATGCCAGCCATCGTCAGCGCGGACGTGCCGACCAGCAGCGTCCGCCGCGTCAATTTGATCATGATTGCTTCCCCAAGCCCGATCGAATTTCCCAAGCGCGGCAATCCTTGCCGAAGATTTTGTCAGTATTTTGAATGTTGCATCGCAGAGCAACCCGCCTGTTACCCCGCTCCGGTCGACGATAGGCTTTCTCGACAGCCTTCCGGCGCAGAGATGTTGTAAACAGTAGCAAAAATGGCTGTTCGTCGCTATCTGGATGGGTAGGGATCGTTTGCGCGCRGAAATGATGCGCGAGCGACGCAAGACAGGTTGGAAACAGGATCATGGCGGCGAGGGATGTACTGACGAAGAACCAGCTGTGCGTGCTCGAGAAACTCGAGGCCGCCAGCGGGCCGCTCAGCGCCTACACGTTGCTCGACCAGCTGCGTGAGCGCGGCTTTCGCGCGCCGCTGCAGGTCTACCGGGCGCTCGACACGCTGGTGAAGTCCGGCTTCGTGCATCGGCTCGAAAGCATCAACTCCTTCGTCGCTTGCGCCGAGCCGCATGACCACAGCCATTCAATGACCGCCTTCGCCATCTGCGACACATGCGGGCAGGTCACCGAAATGTCCGATCACGATGTCGACCACCGGCTGGACGAATGGGTGCGCTCGACAGGCTTCGCCGCCAAGAAGGCGGTGATCGAATTTCGCGGGATATGTGCGAAGTGTTTGGCTGAAGCGGCCTAACGCGCGGTCGACCAGGCGAACCAGAACGCAACGAGCGCCAGCAAGGCCGAAAGCAGCCGTCGGCTGGTTCGTTTCAGCCGTGGATCGTTGAGGAATGGCTGCAGCGCTCCCGCCAACACGACGATCAGTCCATGGATGGCTGTCGCGATGGCCACATAGGTCAGGATAAGCAGGACAGTCTGCGCAAGTATCGGTCGTCCGGCCTCGACGAAGGTCGGCAGCACGGCGACATAGAAGATCGCCGCCTTCGGATTGAGGAGATTGGTGACAAATCCGCGCCAGAAATACTTCCCACCCGGATTGCCCTTGTTCGAAACCACATCGGTTCCAGCGGTCCAACCCTCCCAAGCGAGATAAAGCAGGAACAGAATGCCTGCCCAGCGGAGACCCTCGTAGAGCAAGGGCGACGCCTGAATCACTTCGGCGACGCCCAGGGCGGCGATGCCGCCAATGGCCGCCAGACCCGATGCGATGCCCGCCACGGTGGCGAAGCCCGCCCTGCGGCCGTGGCTCGCCGAAACCAGTGCCAGGTAAGTCATGTTGGGGCCTGGCGTCAGTTCGATCAACAGCGACGCCAGCGCGAATGAGAGGAATGTGGCCGTTGAAAACGGCAGCATTTCACTCACTTCAATGTGCCTCGTCCCAGTTGTTGGCGGCGCGGGCGTCGACATGCAGCGGCACCGACATCGACACCGCCGGCATCGCCGCGTTTTCCATGATGTGACGCACGACGGGGATCGTCGCCTCGACTTCCGCCTCGACCGTCTCGAAGATCAGCTCGTCATGCACCTGCAGCAGCATGCGGGCCGACAGCTTCGCCTTCTCCAGCGCCTCGTCCATGCGCACCATGGCGCGGCGGATGATGTCGGCGGCGGTGCCTTGCAGGCGGGCGTTGATCGATGCGCGCTCGTTGAACGCGCGGACCGAGGGATTGGAGGATCGGATATCAGGATAATGGATGCGGCGGCCGAAGATCGTTTCGACGAAGCCGTGCTCGCGAGCATAGGCCTTGGTCTCCTCGATGTAGTCACGGATGCCGGGGAAGCGCTCGAAATACTTCTTGATGTAGTTGCTTGCTTCCTCGCGCGGGATCGACAGCTGGTTGGCGAGGCCGAAGGCGGAAATGCCATAGATGATGCCGAAATTGATCGCCTTGGCGCGACGGCGGACTTCCGAAGGCATGCCCTCCACGGGCACGTTGAACATTTCCGATGCGGTGATGGCATGAATGTCGGCGCCATCGGCGAAGGCCTGTCGCAATTGCGGGATTTCGGCGACATGGGCGAGCACCCGCAGCTCGATCTGGCTGTAGTCGGCAGAGACCAGCCGGTTGCCCCTGTCGGCGATGAAAGCGGTCCTGATCTTGCGGCCTTCGGCGGTGCGCACCGGAATGTTCTGCAGGTTCGGMTCGGAKGASGASAGCCGSCCCGTGGTCGTCGCYGCCAGCGCGTAGGAGGTGTGSACGCGCTTGGTGTCCGGATGGATGAAGCCCGGCAGCGCATCGGTGTAGGTCGATTTCAGCTTGGTCAGCTGGCGCCAGTCGACGATCTTGCGCGGCAGTTCATGGCCTTCGGCGGCGAGGTCCTCGAGAAGCTGCGCCGAGGTCGACCATTGCCCGGTCTTGGTTTTCGAACCTCCGGGCAGACCCATGCGGCCGAACAGGATGTCGCCCAGCTGTTTTGGCGAGCCGATGTTGATGCGCTCGCCGATGAGCTGATAGATTTCCTCTTCGAGGCGAGCGGCGCCCTGCGCCAGTTCGCCCGAGAGCCGCGACAGGATCTGCCGGTCGACGGAGATGCCGCGCTGTTCCATGCGCGCCAGAACCGGCACCAGCGGCCGCTCCAGCCGTTCATAGACCGACACCAGGCCCTTGGCGGCAAGCCGCGGCTTCAGCACCAGCCAGAGCCGCATCGTCATATCGGCGTCTTCGGCGGCATGAGCGGTCGCCCTGTCGATGTCGACCTGCTCGAAACCGACGGAGCTTTTGCCGGAACCGGTAACGTCCTTGAGCTGGAGAGGGGTGTGGCCAAGCCATTTCTCGGCAAGCGAGTCCATGCCGTGACCATGAGGGGTGCCGGCATCGAGCACATAGGAGATCAGCATGGTGTCGTCAAAAGGCGCGACATCGATGCCGTAGCGGCTCATGATGACCAGATCGTATTTCAGGTTCTGGGCGATCTTGAGAACCGACTTGTCCTCCAGCAGCGGTTTCAGCACAGCCAGCGCCTCGCGAAGCTGGATCTGGTTTTCGACCGCGCCGCCCCCGAGCAGATCACCGTTGCCGCTCTTGTGGGCAAAAGGAATGTAGGCGGCGCGGCCGGGCGCCGTGGCAATGGACATGCCGATCAACTCGGCCTGCATCGGATCGGCCGACGTCGCCCTCACGTCGAAAGCGGCAAGCCCGGTCTCGGTTGCCTCGGCGACCCAGGCTTTCAAGGTCGCGACATCGCGGATGCAATGATAGGCCGACGTATCGATCTTGCGGGTGGCGGCGCTCTCCAAACGCAGTGCGGCGAGCAGGGAAGGGGTGTCGCCGCTGATGGGTTTGTCGGCGCCCGGGGCCTGGTTTGCCGCGCCGTCTCCGCCGGTCTTGGCAGGTCGGACGTTGGAAGTTCCCGCGCCGACATCGGGGCCATGCGCGGCGTCGGCACGCTCGACGGTCACCGCGACGGCCTGGACGTCGCCGGCCTCGGTGCCGGTTGCTTCCGCCACGCGGCGGGTCAGCGAGGTGAATTCCATGGTCTTGAGGAAGCCGATGAGCTTCGGTCCGTCCGGGGCGTGCAGGATGAAGTCGTCCAGACCCTCTGCCACCGGAACGT
>NZ_JBFULQ010000149.1:0-11776 GCF_054049815.1 Mesorhizobium sp. P5_C1
ATTGGTGTCAGGCGCTCGCATGCGCATATCGGCGTTCCACGAGAGCTGGGGGGCCAATTGTGCCAGGTTTGAGTCGGCCTCGGACGTCGTCACGCAGGGTGCAAATCACTTATGCGGCGACAGCGACAACAGCGTCGACAAAAGCCTGCGGTGCTTCCTGGGGCAGGTTGTGGCCGATGCCTCCCTTGATTAATCGGTGCTCGTATTTGCCCGAAAACATCTTGGCGTACGCGCTTGGGTCCGGATGAGGCGCCCCATTGGCGTCACCCTCGAGCGTAATCGTGGGGACACCGATCACGGGAGCCGCGGCGAGGCGCTTCTCCAGGTCATCGTATTGTGCTTCGCCCTCTGCCAGCCCAAGCCGCCAACGGTAACTGTGGATCGTGATCGCGACATGATCGGGATTGTCGAAAGCTGTTGCCGACCGCGCGAAAGTGGCGTCGTCGAACTTCCATTGCGGCGAGGCAAGTTCCCAGATCAGGCGCACGAAGTCGAGCGTGTATTTGGCGTAGCCGGCCGCGCCTCGCTCGGTCGCGAAATAGTACTGGTACCACCACTGCAACTCGGCCTTCGGGGGCAGTGGCACCTTGCCGGCTTGCTGGCTGCCGATCAGATAGCCGCTCACAGACACCTGCGCCTTGCAGCGCTCCGGCCAGAGTGCGGCGATAATGTTGGCGGTCCGCGCGCCCCAGTCAAAAGCGCCGAAGACGGCCCTGTCGATTTTCAGCGCGTCCATCAGCGCGATGATGTCGACGGCGAGCGCCGCCGGCTGGCCTTTGCGCGGCGTTTCGGCGGACAGAAAGCGGGTAGGACCGTAGCCGCGCAGATAGGGAACGATCACCCGATAGCCGGCCTTGGCCAGGATCGGAGCCACGTCGACATAGCTGTGAATGTCGTAGGGCCAGCCATGCAGCAAGATCACAACAGGGCCATTTTCAGGGCCATCTTGAGCGTATCCAACATTCAGCACGCCGGCGTCGATCTGCTTTAGCGCTGCGAAGGAAGTATGTGCTCCAGGCTTGACTGTGGAACCCGACTCCGTCTGCTGTGCCGCTGCCGCCGATCCGAGCGTGCCGAGCTGAGCGGCGACGAAGCCTGTCGTGGCGACTGCAAAGAAATCACGACGGCTTGGTGTGACCTGATTCATTTGTTGGTTCCTTCTCTTCGATGGTTCCGGAACGGACTGCGGGGCCCCCATCGGCACTCGGGAATTGTAGGCCCCCAGGATGCGGTTGTCTTCCTCGATGACCTTCGCGACTGCCTTCGCCAACGCTGTCAACCATCGGTCGAGATGCTAACGGACTTCCATGCTTCGACCTCATGCTTAAGACGCTCGACCCTCTCCGACACAAATCCAAGGGCATCGCTGCCGAGCAGGAGCGGTGGTGGAGGGTTTTCGGACTCGACCAAGCCCTATCGAGCGTGAATACGACCCCATAGAGGCATGGATGTGCCTCACCGATTCCCCTGTTTCGATCCAAAAAGCCAGCGTCCCTCAAGCGATCAATCACCCTCTGGACGGCCTGCGCGCTTGCGCTTTGCGCATAGTTGACGACTCGCGTTCCATCGAGACTTTTGTGGATGCTTGCCGAAACCCATCCCGATGTTTCTCGTGCGAATCTGGCTGACTCGCTAAGTGGCTCGATGAGCGGCTGGGTCACGTGTGGATTTCGCGTTTGGCATGCTTGGCCAGTAGCTCGTGAACCATATCCAGTCGGCGGCAGTGTACCGTCCTTCGCTGGGTGCCTGGACCGATGCCTATCCAACCCCGCCTGGTGCCTGGGTTGACACGTTGACTGCCGCCACGGCCCGGTTCACGCTCAGAATCAAACCCTTGGCCGTAGGGCAGACAATTGCTAGCGCACCATGATCGAGGACTACGCAAAAATGAGGCGGGAGATATTGTGAGGCAGTCCGCAGAAAGCGGCCAACGCCATTCTATTGCGGCGGAACTGATTGCGGTGCTGGTCGCGGTGACGATTGGCCAGCCGCGCGTCATGACCATCGAGCGAGGTCAATCCCTGCCTTCCGGCCCATTCGAACTTGGACATCGTTCGCTGCAGTCGGGTCTGAGGGATTGGGTCGAACACCAGACACGCCACCCCTTGGGCTATATCGAGCAGCTCTACACTTTCGCCGATCGCGACAGGACAGCAAACGGGAGCGCGCAACGCGTGGTTTCCATCAGCTACCTGGCGCTGACCCGGGAGGAGCAGGCGGCACCCGCCGACAAAGCCGCCTGGCGCAACTGGTACGACTATTTCCCCTGGGAAGATCACCGT
Organism: Mesorhizobium sp. P5_C1; assembly: GCF_054049815.1. Classification (NCBI taxonomy): domain Bacteria; kingdom Pseudomonadati; phylum Pseudomonadota; class Alphaproteobacteria; order Hyphomicrobiales; family Phyllobacteriaceae; genus Mesorhizobium; species Mesorhizobium sp. P5_C1. The sequence goes on from NZ_JBFULQ010000149.1 coordinate 2,283, forward strand.
GCAGGTGTTCCCTCTGCATTGCCGGACGTGATCGTTCCGCACCTGAAGGCCTGGGCGGATGGCGCCGACGATCGCCCTACGCACGATGACCGCTGGCAGCGAGCGGCGATCGCCTTCGGTCTTGATGGTAATGGCTGGAATGAGGAACTGGTGCTGCAACGCTACGAGTTGCTCTACGAAGCGGCCCTTGTCGGGGAAGCGCATCGCCGCCAAGGCGAAAACGGCACTCTATCGGCCTTCGGCCTTGCAATGGCGGCCGATCACCGCCGTATCCTGGCCACCGGCATCGCCAGGTTGCGCGCCAAGATCAAATATCGTCCCGTCGTCTTCGAACTCATGCCGTCGGTCTTCACGCTCCTGCAACTCCAGCGCAGCGTCGAGGCGCTCGCCGGTCGGCTCGTCCACAAGCAGAATTTCAGGCGGCTGGTAGAGCAGCAGGAACTTGTCGAAGAGACCGGATCATCAACAACCGACACTGGCGGCCGACCGGCCAAATTGTTTCGCTTCCGGCACGGCGTTCTGGCCGAGCGGGCGGTCGCAGGGACGAAATTGCCACTTTCGCGTGCTTGACATTGCTTATGCTCCATATAAGCATATACCCTATATATACTCAAAACGAGCATATGTGAGGGATAGGAATGACGCTGAGCTCCGCACTCTACGACCGGGTACGGCGAGTCATTCCGCCCATCGAATGGCCGGCATTTGCGGATGATATCGACGCCATTCTCGATCTGAAGCGGCAGCGAAATGCGGTCGTCCTGGCGCACAACTACCAGACGCCGGAGATCTTCCACTGTGTGGCCGACATCGTCGGCGACAGCCTGGCGCTTGCGCGCAAGGCGATGACGGCCGAAGCCGATGTCATCGTGCTGGCAGGCGTGCATTTCATGGCCGAGACGGCGAAGCTGCTCAATCCGCAAAAGACCGTGCTCATTCCCGACCTGCGGGCGGGCTGTTCTCTGGCCGACTCGATTACCGCCGAGGATGTCCGCCTGCTTCGGCAGCGCTATCCCGGTGTGCCGGTCGTCACCTATGTCAACACCTCGGTCGAGGTGAAAGCCGAGTCCGATATCTGCTGTACCTCCGGCAATGCGAAGGCCGTCGTGGAGTCGCTGGGCGTTGCCCGGGTGATCATGCTGCCGGACGAGTATCTGGCCCAGAACATCGCCACCCAGACCGACGTGCAGATCATCGCCTGGAAAGGGCATTGCGAGGTGCATGAGCGCTTCACGCCAGCCGATATCCGGCAGCTGCGCGAGGACCATCCCGGTGTGACGGTACTTGCCCATCCCGAATGTCCGCCCGACGTGGTGGCAGAGGCAGATTTCTCCGGCTCGACCGCTGCCATGTCCGACTATGTCGGGCTGCAAAAACCGCCCCGCGTCGTGCTGATGACGGAATGTTCGATGAGCGACAATGTCGCGGTCGACCATCCCGAGGTCGAGTTCATCCGGCCCTGCAATCTTTGCCCGCACATGAAGCGGATAACGCTCGCCAACATCCGTACGGCGCTCGAGCAGAACCGCCATGTGGTAACCATCGCCCCCGAGATCGCCACGCGCGCGCGTCTGGCCGTCGAGCGGATGCTGGCGGTATGAGCATGGACGTCCGCAATCTCGCCGGCCAGCCGGTCATCATCGGCGGCGGCATAGCCGGATTGATTACCGCGTTGCACATGGCGCCGGAGCCGGTGCTTCTGCTGTCGAGATCGCCGCTTGGCGCGGATGTGTCGAGTGCGTGGGCCCAGGGCGGGTTGGCCGCGAGCCTGGGCGACGATGATGAACCGGCGCTTCATCTTTCCGACACGCTCGCCGCAGGCGACGGCCTTTGCGATTCGGAAGCAGCAAGGCGCATCGTGTACGCGGCGCCGGCCGCGATCGAGGATCTGTCGCGCCTTGGAGTTCGCTTCGATCGGACACCCGAAGGCGCGCTACGTCTCGGGCTGGAGGCCGCGCATGGCCGTCGGCGCATCGTTCATGCCGGGGGTGACGGCAGCGGTCGCGAGATTATGCGCGCCCTTGTCGCCGCCGTGCGGTCCACGCCGTCGATTGTGGTCGTCGAGGGCATCGAAGCGCGCCGGCTGATCGTGGAGGACGGCAGGGTCACCGGAGTGCTGGCGGGTTGTTCTACGGGTCCGGTGTTCGTCGCCACAGGACGGGTCGTTCTCGCCACAGGCGGGATCGGCGGCCTGTTCCACGACACGACAAACCCGCTCGGCAGTTGCGGACAAGGCCTGGCACTCGCCGCACGCGCCGGTGCAATTTTTGCCGACCTCGAATTCATCCAGTTCCACCCGACCGCGCTTGACGGGCCCTGCCGTCCGATGCCGCTGATCAGCGAGGCGGTTCGCGGCGAAGGCGCGACAATCGTTGACGAGACAGGCCGACGTTTCCTCGATGGCGTGCCCGGGGCGGAACTCGCACCGCGCGACATCGTCGCGCGAGCCGTCTGGCGGCATCTTGCCGACGGCCATCGCGTCTTCCTCGATGCGCGCGAAAAGCCGGGCGCGACATTCGCGCGGCATTTTCCAACCATCGCTTCGGCCTGCGGCAAGGCCGGTATCGATGCGGCGCGGGATCTCATCCCTATCCGGCCGGCGCAGCACTATCACATGGGTGGTGTCGCCGTGGATCTGGCCGGGCGCACATCGGTTCCCGGACTTTGGGCTTGCGGAGAGGTTGCCTCGACCGGCCTGCACGGCGCCAACCGGCTTGCCAGCAACTCGCTGACCGAAGCCGTCGTTTGCGCGCGCTGGGCTGCCGAGAGTGTAGCCGCTTCGCCTGAGCACCGCGGAAAGCCAGCGATGGCCTCTGACCTGCCCGCGCCAGATCCAGGGCCTGTGCGCCCCCTCCTGTCACATGCCCTCGGCGTCACGCGGGACGGCAAGGGGTTGAAGCAGGCTGCCCGGACCCTGCTGGCGCTGTCGCAGCGACACGAAACGGCGTCGGATCCCGCCGCCGTCGGGCTGATGATCACAGTTGCCGCCTTGCTGCGCCGGGAAAGCCGCGGCGCTCATTTCCGGACGGACTTCCCCCACGATGCCGCCGTCGCCCGCCGCTCCCAGATTACGCTCGACGCGGCCATTGCCGCAGCGCGGGAATTCGAATCCTCCCCAATGCTGGAAAGCGTCGCGTGATGAACCTCTCTCCACTTCCCGCAATCATGCTCGAACCCCTTGTGCGTGCAGCTCTGCTCGAAGACCTCGGCAGGGCCGGCGACGTGACCACCGATGCCATCGTACCGAAGGACCTTCGGGCAACGACCGTCCTTTCGGCACGCCAGGCTGGAACTGTCGCCGGGCTCGATCTGGCGATGCTCGCCTTCCGGCTTATCGACCAGAATGTCGAAATGACCTTGCATCGTTCAGACGGCAGCGACGTCGCGCAAGGAGAGATCATTGCATCGGTCAGCGGTCCGGCCCGGGCCATTCTCACGGCGGAGCGCACGGCGCTCAATTTCCTGTGCCATTTGAGTGGCATCGCCACGGCGACGGCGTCGGTCGTCGCCGCGGTTCGCGGCCACGGCGCAAAGATCGTCTGCACGCGCAAGACGACCCCCGGCTTGCGGGCTATCGAAAAACATGCCGTGCGCGCCGGTGGCGGCTCCAATCACCGCTTCGGCCTCGACGACGCGATCCTGATCAAGGACAATCATATTGCCATGGCCGGTGGAATTCGTACGGCAATCGAGCGGGCGCGAAGCAGCGCCGGCCATCTCGTCAAGATCGAAGTCGAGGTCGATACGCTGGCCCAACTGGAAGAGGTGCTTGCTCTAGCCCCCGACGCCGTACTGCTCGACAATATGTCGGTCGACGAGCTTCGCCAGGCGGTAGCCATGGTTGCCGGCCGGGCCACCACCGAGGCGTCGGGCAGGATCACCGCCGCGATTGCGCCAGCCGTTGCCGCAACCGGTATCGATTTGATTTCCATCGGCTGGTTGACTCACAGCGCGCCGATCCTCGATATCGGTCTCGACTATCGTGAGCCTTAACCGTCGGGGCTGACCATCCAGCCTACCCAGCTTCTTTCGACCGTGTCCGCCATTTCAAAGGCGCCTGTGTCGCACAACGCAAGGAACAGCATGGAAATGCATACAGCGATTTCGGAAAAGACCATGCCTGAGGCTCGATCCTTCGACGACGACCGGACGTGGACCCTTGAAGAGGCTCGGGCGCTGCATGATGCCCCTTTCAATGATCTGCTGTTTCAGGCGCAGACCGTTCACCGTCAGAATTTCGATCCGAACAAGGTCCAGCTCAGCCGGCTTCTCAGCATCAAGACAGGCGGATGCCCGGAGGATTGCGGCTATTGCAGTCAGTCGGCGCATCACGAAACCGGCCTGAAGGCGTCGAAGCTGATGGAGGTCAGGCGCGTCATCGCCGAGGCAACCAAGGCGCGCGACGCCGGCGCCACCCGCTATTGCATGGGTGCCGCGTGGCGAAACCCCAAGGCGCGCGACATGGATGCGGTGGTGGCTATGATCGAAGGGGTCAAGGCGCTCGGCATGGAAACCTGCATGACACTCGGCATGCTCGATCTCGAGCAGACAACTCGTCTGAAACAGGCTGGTCTCGACTACTATAACCACAACATCGATACGTCGGAGCGCTACTACAGCGAGATCATCAGCACGCGCAGCTTTGCCGACCGGCTCGATACGCTCGAACAGGTTCGCCAATCCGGCATCAAGGTCTGCTGCGGCGGCATTGTCGGCATGGGCGAAGAGCCGGTGGACCGGATCGACATGCTGGTGACGCTGGCCAATCTGCCGGAACATCCGCAAAGCGTTCCGATCAACATGCTGATCCCGATCGCCGGTACCCCGCTTGCCGACGCCAGGCCGATCGAGCCGATCGAATTCGTGCGCGTGATCGCACTGGCGCGCATAATGATGCCGAAATCGCATGTCCGGCTTTCAGCCGGCCGCACCGCAATGACCGACGAGATGCAGGCGCTGTGCTTCTTTGCCGGCGCCAACTCGATCTTCGTCGGCGACACGCTGCTGACGGCGGACAATCCCGGTGAGGACAAGGACAGCCTTCTATTCCGGCGTCTCGGCATCGAGCCGATGGACCTCGAGACGCAATGAGCGGGGTACCGCTTGCCCGCTTTGACGCGACCTTGCAGGGGCTGGCGCGCAAGGACCGGCTGCGGACGCTGTCGCCACGCGCCGGCCTCGACTTCTCGTCGAACGACTATCTCGGGCTTGCCGCTTCGAGAAGGCTAGGCGACGCGGTTGCGGCGGCGATCGCGCAGGGCACGCCGGTCGGCGCCACCGGGTCGCGGCTGCTGCGCGGCAACGCGCCGGAACACGAGGCTCTGGAGGCGGACGCGGCGGCGTTTTTCGGAGCTGAACGCGCGCTGTTCTTCGGTAGCGGCTACATCGCCAATTTCGCTCTTCTGACCGCGCTGCCGCAGAAGGGCGACCTTTTGGTCCTCGACGAACTCGCTCATGCCAGCATGAATGAGGGTGCCCGCGCTGGCCGCGCTGAGTTCAAGCTCGCCGCGCACAACGACGTCGATGCTGTCGAGGACGCGATCACGCGTTGGCGCGCCGAAGGCGGCACCGGGCGCGTCTGGATCGCGGTCGAAAGCCTTTACAGCATGGATGGCGACCGTGCGCCGATGGAGACCCTGGTCGCGCTTGCCGATCGGCACGAGGCATTCATCGTCGTCGACGAGGCGCATGCCACCGGCGTTTGGGGACCGGAGGGCCGCGGCCTTGCCGCCGGTTTCGAGGGCCGCGACAACATCATCGCACTCCACACTTGCGGCAAGGCGCTCGGAGCGTCGGGCGCGCTTGTCACCACTCCACGAACGCTGTGCGACTATCTCGTCAACCGGTGCCGGCCATTCATCTACGCCACCGCACCGTCGCCGCTGATGGCGGTCGCGGCGCGCGAAGCGCTCGCCATGCTGTCCGATGAGCCGATGCGCCGTCTCCAGTTGCAGGAGCGTGTTGCCTTCGCGGGTCGCCAATTGGCCGAGCGCTGCGGCGTGATACCGAGCGGCTCGCAGATCCAGCCCTTTGTCATCGGCGACGTCAGGCGCACCATGGCGGTGGCGACAGCACTGCAGGCGCGCGGTTTCGACATTCGCGGCATTCGTCCGCCGACGGTTCCCGAGGGCACGTCGCGGCTGCGCATCTCGCTGACGCTCAACGTTGACGAAGCCGACATTTCGGCCATGGTCGAGGCGCTCGTCGAGGTGTTGGCCTCGGCATGACCAAGCGCATCGTCATCACCGGAACGGATACCGGCATCGGTAAGACGGTGTTTTCGGCCGGGCTCGCCGGCCAGCTCGACGGCTTCTATTGGAAGCCGGTGCAATCGGGACTCGACGACGAGACTGACAGTGAGGTCGTTGCCCGGCTTTCCGGTTTGCCGGCCGGGCGCGTCCTGCCGGAAGTTTACCGTCTGAGAACGCCGCTGTCGCCGCATCGTTCAGCGGAAATCGACGGCGTTGCGATCGAGGCGGCAAAGCTCTCGCTTCCAGCCTTGCCGGGTCCGCTTGTCATCGAAGGCGCTGGCGGGCTGATGGTGCCACTCAACCGACAGACAAGGTTCATTGACATATTCGCGCAATGGCGGATGCCGGTTATCCTGTGCGCCCGTACCACGCTCGGCACGATCAACCACACCCTGCTGTCGATCGAGGCGCTCAGGGCCCGTTCCATCCCGCTCATCGGCATTGCCTTCATCGGTGATGAGGTGGCCGATACGCAAAGAACAATCGTGGAGTTCAGCGGCGTACGCCAGCTTGGCAGACTGCCGCACATCGATCTACTGACGAGTGAAACGCTGAGAGATGCAATGGTTGCCGGCTTCGACCTTGCTCTGATCGCCGGAGGCGAGTGATGTCGCAATCTCAAGTCTGGCATCCGTTCACACAGCACGCGCTCGAACCGGCGATCCCTGAAATCGTCCGGACGGACGGCGCCTACCTCCACAAGGCCGACGGCACGCGCATCCTGGATGCCATTTCCTCCTGGTGGGTCGTCACCCACGGCCACCGCCATCCCCATATCATGAAGGCCATCGAAACGACCGCGGCGAGCCTCGACCAGATCATCTTCGCCGGCTTCACCCACGAGCCGGCCGAACGCCTGGCCAGGGCGCTTGTCGGCSTCGCTCCGGCCGGCCTCGACTGGGTGTTCTACTCCGACAGCGGCTCGACCTCCGTCGAGGTCGCGCTGAAGATGGCGCTCGGCTATTTCCGCAACATCGGCGCACCGCGCACGCGCATCGTCGTCATGGAGCACAGCTATCATGGCGACACCATCGGCACGATGAGCGTCGGCGCCCGCGGTGTGTTCAACGCTGCCTACGAGCCGTTGCTGTTCGAGGTCGATACCATCCCCTTCCCGGCCGCCGGGCGAGAGCAGGAGACGCTTGATCGGTTCGAGGCCGTCAGCCGCGACCGGCACGCCGCCGCGCTGATCGTCGAGCCGCTGGTGCTTGGCGCCGGCGGTATGCTGATGTATCCGGCCTCGGTTCTGACCGAACTGAAGAAGATCGCCGAAGCTTCGGGCACGCTGCTGATCGCCGACGAGGTGATGACCGGCTGGGGCCGCACCGGAACCATGTTCGCCTGCGAGCAGGCATCCATCTCTCCGGACATCCTGTGCACCTCGAAGGGCTTGACCGGAGGCGCCATCCCGCTGGCGGCGACGCTTGCCACCGACGCCATCTTCCGGGCCCATTTTTCCGACGACCGCAAGAAGACCTTCTTCCACTCGAGTTCCTACACCGCCAATCCGATTGCCTGCGCGGCCGCACTCGCCAATGTCGAGATCTGGCGCGACGAGCCGGTAGCCGAGCGGGTCGCGGCCCTGAGTGCAAAGCAGGCCGCCGGGCTTCAACGCTTTCGCGATAACCCTCGCTTCACCGACAGCCGGGCGACCGGGACGATCACGGCTCTCGATCTGCGCACCGGCTCCGCCGGCTATCTGGCCGAGATCGGGCCAAAACTGCGGGCTTTCTTCCTCGAGCGCGGCCTGCTCGTGCGTCCGCTTGGCAATGTCCTCTATCTTCTGCCGCCCTATTGCATCACCAGCGAGGAACTGGACGGTCTCTATGACGCCATCGAGGAGGCCAGCGAACGCTTCGGTTCGGGGCCATGAGCCGATCGTCGCGCATTCTCGGGTTCGGCCATCATGCGCCGGCGCGCAAGGTCGAGAATCAGGAGATCGAAGATCGTCTCGGGCTCGAGCCAGGCTGGATCGAGCGGCGCACCGGAATTCATTCGCGCTTCTGGGCGACRGATGAAGACACGCTGTCCGGCCTTGCTGTGCGTGCAGGCGAAATGGCGCTGGCGAACGCCGCTATTGATCGCAGCGACATCGGTCTCCTGTTGCTTGCCACCTCGACGCCCGACCACCTTCTGCCGCCCAGCGCACCCCTCGTCGCGCACAAGCTGGGACTTGGACGAGCAGGTGCGATCGATCTGACCGGCGCCTGCGCCGGCTTCATCTATGCGCTGATGTTCGCGGACGGCTTCACCCGCCTGCATGGTAAATCAGCTTTGGTCATCGCCGCCAACATCCTCAGCCGTCGCATCAATCCGGCCGAGCGCGCAAGCTCGGTCCTTTTCGCCGATGCCGCCGGCGCCGTGGTGATTGGTCCGTGCGAGGATCCCGACCGGGGCATTCTCGGTGCCTCGGTGGATTCGGACGGCTCGCGCTACGGGCTGATCCAGATCCCGGCGGGCGGAAGCAACATCCCGTTCCAAAGTGGCCTGGATCTCGGGCAAACCCGAATGACGATGACCGACGGCCGCGAAGTGTTCGCCAGGGCCGTGGACATGATGACTGCATGTTCAAAGGACGCGCTCGCCGCAGCCCGAACGCAGCCGCAGGACATCGATCGGTTCGTGCCGCACCAGGCCAATGCCCGCATTTTCGATGCGGTCGGGAGGAGCCTCGGCATTGCAGATCACGCAATCGTCAAGACAATCGCCGACTACGGCAACTCTTCCGCTGCGACGATCCCGCTCTCACTGTCGCTCGCTCATCTGACCGAGCCGTTCCGGCCGGGCGAGAAAATTCTCCTTGCGGCAGCGGGTGCGGGTCTCAGCGGCGGTGCACTGGTCGTCGGGATTTAGCTGAGCCACCGACAGCGCGAACCGACTGATCTTGATTGGTGGATAGGACAAAGGCATTTGGGTCGTGGCGAGTGCGAAGCTGACAACACCTCGCGTTGGCCGGCAGCGAGCGCTCGACTGGCTGCCGTGTTATCCACTCTTCAGGTTTCGGTGTTCAGACGTCCCCGGGAATGGGGTGCCGCTCGGTTTTCCCAACCCGTTGCCGCAAGGTGCGAATCGGAAACAGGACACCTGCCATCGTCGCCAAAAAGATGATGCCTACCGCAACCAGGCTGGGCAGGTGCCAGAGGATGTTCCCCCAGTTCGGGATGACCAGCGACGCCGTATTGAAGGTCTCGCCGCTGAACTGACACACGACGAACGACGCGCGGTTCTGCACCATGTCTGCGT
>NZ_JBFULQ010000150.1:0-11759 GCF_054049815.1 Mesorhizobium sp. P5_C1
GGGAATATTCCCTTCGCCTCGGATGAATTTGCTGCGCCACAGCAAAAGAAAAGCCCCGGGAGTGCCGGGGCTTTGCTGGAGATCGATCAGGTCATCAAACGCGTTGCGTCCAAAGGGACGCAAACGACGCGGGTTGAGTCCTTGCTCTCGTACACGTCGAGGTCCCAAAACCGCTGCGCACGTTTGGGCGACATGCATCAGGCCTTTTCGTAGAGCTCAAGCACGTGATCCCAATTGATCAGGCTGTCGACGAACGCCTCGAGATATTTCGGCCGGGCGTTGCGATAGTCGATGTAATAGGAATGCTCCCAGACATCGACGCCGAGGATCGGCGACGCGCCATGGACGAGCGGGTTTTCGCCGTTCGGCGTCTTGGAGATCGCCAGCTTGCCGTCCTTGACCGAAACCCAGGCCCAGCCGGAACCGAACTGCGTCGTGCCGGCGGCGATGAAATCGGCCTTGAACTTGTCGTAGCCGCCGAGATCGCTGTCGACTGCCTTCTGCAGGGCGCCGGGCAATTTGTTGCCGCCGCCGCCTTTCTTCATCCATTTCCAGAAATGGATGTGGTTGTAATGCTGGGCGGCATTGTTGAAGAGGCCGGCATTCTTGCCGAACGACTGCTTGACCACCTCTTCCACCGACAGATCGCCCATTCCGGCTTCCGCGGCCAGCTTGTTGCCGTTGTCGACATAGGCCTTGTGGTGCTTGTCGTGGTGATATTCCAGCGTCTCTTTCGACATGTAAGGCTGCAAGGCCTCATAGTCGTAAGGCAGAGCGGGCAATTCAAAAGCCATGGGTAGTACTCCCTCGTGGAAAAATCCGGTGTCGATACCGGACTAAGATAGGTCTGGATTGAGATCGGACAACTCCGGAATGAAGCGCCGGTTCCCTTTCTAGGCGGGTAGCGGAAAACTGTCACACGGTTTTCCGACGACGAACCGCGCAGCGACAAAAGGCCGGGCCGGACGCGTCAGCCAGCCGACGTCGAATGCGCCCAATCCCAATAAAGCTCGCGCGCCTTCTTGGCCACCGGCCCGGGTTGCAGGTTGCGATCCTCGATGCGCGTGATCGGCACCACCTTGGAATGGTTTCCGGTCGAAAAGATTTCGTCCGCTTCCAGGAAATCCCGTATCGACAGCGTCTTTTCGGTAGTCTTGAAGCCATACTCGCCAAGCAGCGTCATGGTGCGGGAGCGGGTGATGCCGGACAGGAAGGTGCCGTTCGGCGCCGGCGTCAGGACATGGCCATCCTTGACCAGGAAGATGTTCGAGGTTCCGGTCTCGGCGACGTTGCCCAGCATGTCGAGCACCAGCGCGTTGTCGAACCCGCGCATCTTGGCTTCGAGAATGGCACGGCCGTTGTTGGGATAAAGGCACCCGGCCTTGGCATTGGTCGGCATGGTTTCGATGGTCGGGCGCCGGAATGGCGATACGGTCACCGAAAAGCCCGTCGGCGGGATCATCGGCGACTCATAAAGGCAAAGGCAAAAACGGGTCGAGGCGGGATCGGCCGGAACGCCCATATAGCCGCCATGCTCGGCCCAATACATCGGCCTGATGTAGACGGCTGTCTTGCCATCGAACTTCTTCAACCCGTCCCAGGTAAGCCCGACGATCTTGTCGGCGGTCATCGACGGCTTGAGGCCGAGCGCAATCGCCGAGGAATTCACCCTGGCGGCATGGCGGTCGAGGTCGGGGGCAACGCCTTCGAACCAGCGGCCGCCGTCGAACACGCTGGTGCCAAGCCACATGGCGTGGCTGCGCGGCCCGAGAATGGCGACATTGCCCTCGTGCCAATCACCATCGACGAAAGTCCATGTCGCAGATAGTGCCTCAGCCGCCAGTGTCATCGCGTTGTCCCGTCCCGATCGATCTCGTGTGACAGCCATTGGAAGATGCTTTGGCGGGCGCCGTCAACCGGCATCGCGGAGTTTTGTTGAGGCCAGCGGCGAGTGCGATGCAATCAAAGCTTGCACCTTCTCGCGCCTCGCCTCAAAACTGTTGCCATGCAATACGCCGCCTATGTTTTCGACGCCTACGGCACGCTGTTCGACGTGCATGCCGCCGTGCGCCGTCATGCCGACCAGATTGGGCCGGACGGCCAATTGTTGTCCGAAATCTGGCGCGCCAAGCAGCTCGAATATTCCTGGGTGCGCACGCTGATGGGCGCCTATGCCGATTTCTGGCAACTGACGGAACAGGCGCTCGATTTCGCCTTGCGCAAGGTTCCCTCGGCCGACCCTGGCCTCAAGGCCAAACTGCTGGACGCCTACTGGCGGCTGGATTGCTATCCCGAAGTGCCGGCCGTGCTCAAGGCGCTCAAGGCTTCGGGAGCGAAGCTGGCGATCCTGTCCAACGGCTCGCCCGAAATGCTGCAGGCAGCGGTCAAGTCCGCCGCGCTCGATCAGGTTCTGGACGACATCTATTCGGTCGATACGGTGCGGCGCTTCAAGACCGATCCGGCGGTCTACGACATGGTCACTACCGGCTGGCGCCTCTACCCCAACGCGGTTTCCTTCCAGTCCTCCAATCGCTGGGACATCGCCGGTGCGACCAAATTCGGCTTTCGCACGGTCTGGATCAACCGTTCCAACCAGCCAGAAGAGTACCGGGACTTTCCACCGGCCCTGATCCTGCCATCGCTCGAAGCATTGGTGCCCGGCAGCTAGGTTGCAAAGCTGTGTCTCTGACGCCACAGTGGCAGCGCAGTCACAGCTTCGCCTTTGTTTGTCCACGTTCGGGCCAGAATCGGAACCGCCTATCGCGCCGGGTGTTGTCAGACACCCACGCAGCAATCGGCGTTTCAACCTTTGTTGCGATTTGACACCTAAAGAAGGCAACCATGTCCATAGCCGAAATCGAATCCTTTCGCCTGAGCCGTCGCGGCTTTCTCAACGCCGCTGCATTGGGCGCCGCTTCGATCGCGGTTTCCGCATGCGCCACCACCGGGCCGGAACCGGTCGAACCGCCACCGCCACCAACCTATGTCGAGCCGCCGCTGCCCGACTATGCGACCATGTACGCGGCCGTCAGCGATGGCGGCTTCGACCTTCCGCCAATACCGTTCGAGAGAATCGATCCGCAGTTCCTGCGCCAGATCGTCCCCGACCCTACGGGACAGAAGCCCGGCACCATCATCGTCGACACAACCGGGCACCATCTCTATCTCGTGCGCCAGGGCGGCCAGGCGATCCGCTACGGCGTTGGCCTTGGCCGCGCCGGCTTCGAATGGTCCGGCGACGCCGTCGTCCAGTGGAAGCAGAAATGGCCGAAATGGACGCCGCCGGATGAAATGGTCGCCCGGCAGCCGGAACTGAAGCCATACAGCGCCGAAAATGGCGGCATGCCGGGCGGGCTGAAGAATCCGCTCGGGGCGCGCGCCCTCTACCTCTTCCAGGGCGACGTCGACACGCTCTACCGCCTGCACGGCTCGCCCGAATGGAAGTCAATCGGCAAGTCGGTCTCGTCAGGCTGCGTGCGCCTGATGAACCAGGACATCATCGATCTCTACGACCGGGTGCCTTCGAAGACACCGGTGATCGTGACCAGCGATGTCAGCCAGCCAATGGTGGCAACGGCCAATCGCCGGGCTATTCCGATCGACGCCGGCGTGCCGGACGGATCGGTCCTGCTCGGGCCGGTGAAGGCCATCACGGATTCGATTTTCTGAGCCGCGGGGTGCGTGGCGGAAGGGCCATGCGAGCACCGTGCGCATTTTCAGACGTGCAGGTTTTGACGAAGGCCGTCAACCTGTCGGGGGTGCCGCGACGCCGGCGTAGTGGCTTCCCAATTGCCAGAAGGGCAGCGAGAACCGCCCGCGCTCCTCTTCAACGAGACTGAAGCCCGCCCTGCGGATCAAGAGCAACGGATCGCGATTGAGGTGGCAGCCGCCGGCGATCCGCCCCCACAGCCTGTTCAGGCGCTCCTGCCATCTGCGGCAACGCGGCTCCTCGGCCTGGCCGTGCTCTATGAAGATCAGCCGGCCCGTCGGCTTCAGGATGCGTCGGATTTCGGTCAGCGCCATCTCAGGGTCCGGAATGGTACAGAAGGCATAGGTGACGACAACCGTGTCGGCGAAGGCATCGGCGAGCGGCAGGCTTTCGCCGCTGGCCCGGAGGCATTCGACATCGAACGGCAAGGAACGGCTCTTCGGTCCGGCCAGGCCGAGCATCGTGCCGTCGGGATCGACGCCGATCAGCCGCGCGACCCTGGCAGCGTCGTAATAGGGAAGGTTCAGGCCGGACCCGAAGCCGACTTCGACGACAATGCCCTCTGCCCGCGGGATCATTCGCCTTCGCATGTGTGCGAATGTGTTGGCCGAACAGCCGGCGTGGACGACGTAGGGAGCAATGCAGCGTGCATACCAGGAGAGACAGGTTTGGCACATGACTTAGCCTCCTTGCCTTGTGCTCTGAGCACCGACACGGTCCAGAAAAGCGTCGACCACCGGCGCCACGGTGTCGACATCGAGGAAGGCGGTGACATGGTTCTTGCCCGCGAGCGGCAGAAACTCGCCGCCCGCCAGTTCCGCGAAATTCCGGACGAGCTCGCAACGGGGATCAAGCGTACCGCTGATTGCCAACACCGGTATCCCCAGCCCCGCGAAGGCCGCCGAGAAATCCAGCCTGTCCTTGGCAAGGCTTGCTCGAACCGCGGTGAGATCGTTGGCCCGGATCCGCCGGCTTGCGGCCTGCGAAAGGTCGGGGGCCAGTTGCGTCAAGAAGGCGAGCCAGGTCTCGAAGTCATTCTTGAGCGCCGCCCGGAGCGAGGTGAGATCCTCCGCGTACGGATGCGCGCCATTGACGACCAACGCGCTGACGCGGTCCGGGTGGTAGAGAGCCACGGCCAGCGCGACCACGCCGCCCATTGAATGTCCCATCAGTGCAGCATGCTGGACGCCGGCACTGTCGAGCACGGCAACGACATCTGCTGCCCGCCTGAGTCCGGAATAGGCAATCGGGTTGTGAGGCTTTCCGCTCCGGCCATGGCCGCGGCAATCGATGAGGATCAGCCGGCGCCCGCGCCGCAGCAGCTGGTCGACGTAACCCGCCTCGTGCCAGGACTCGCTGTTTTCGGTCACGCCATGCAGCAGTACGAGCGGCTCGCCGCGACCGAGGTCCTGGTAGGCGATAGAGATGCCGTCCCTGGCAACAGCCTCGGACGTGCGATGATGGGTGAGAGTATTGACCGGTGACATTTCTCGCTCCAAGGGAGTCTCCTGATTGGGCCCAATCGGCCCGACCTCCTGGGGTGGATAGAAGGCCGGCGTCCCCTCAACGTCCCCGCGCGGCCGCATACGGATCGATGGAGCGATTGGAGTTCCGACTTCTGGGTTTTCCTGAGTTCCGTCTGAACGGGCGGCGGGTGGAACTTGCCTTGCGCAAGGCGGCAGCGCTTCTCGTCTACCTCGCCGAGGCCGCCGGGCCTGTGGCGCGTGAGGTCGCAGCCACGCTTCTGTGGCCCGAAACCGACGAGGAAGCCGCACGGGCACGCCTTCGGCGCACGCTGTATAAAATCCGCACCGCGTTCGGCAGCGAGGTTATCGCTGCCAGCGGGACATCCCTGGGCCTGCACCCGGCGCTGTCCGTTGACGTCGACTCCAAGGTCTTCGAGCATGCCTGCAATGTCGGTCCTCTCGACGAGGCAGCCGAGATGCTTAAGGGCGACTATCTCGCCGGCTTCTCCGTCCCTGATTGTCCGGAATTCGAGGAATGGGTCTTCTTCAGGCGCGAGGCCCTGCGCAGCCGGCTCGTGCAGGCGCTGGAGCGGCTCATCGAAGCGAAGATCGCCGCCGGTGAGCCTCGCAGCGCGGTCGTGCATGCGACGCGGCTGACGGGACTGGACCCTTTGAGCGAAAGTGCGCACCGTCACCTGATCCGTGCCCACCTGGCGGCCGGGGACAGGGCAGCAGCCGAGCGCCAAAGGGACACCTGTGTTCGGTTGYTGCGGGAAGAACTCGGCATTGCGCCGGACYCAGCCACGCTTGCCCTGCTGCGTGAGCCATCTCACGATGCCGCCCCGGACGTGCCCAGAACGCGCTATGTCGAGGTGGACGGCATCCATATCGCCTACCAGATCGTTGGCAGCGGTCCGATGGATATCGTGCTTGTTCCGGGCTTCATTTCGCATGTCGAGCGGATCTGGGAAGACAGAAGCTGCCGCGCCTGGATCACCGCGGTTTCGCATCTCGGCCGCCTGATCCTTTTCGACCGGCGAGGCATGGGACTTTCCGACCGCGTCGGTGCCCGCCCGACCGTCGAAGCGACGGCGCAGGACATTCTGGCGGTCATGAACGCGGCCAGTAGCCGTAGGGCCTTGCTCATCGGCGCGTCAGAAGGTGGGCCGGGTTGTGTCCGTTTTGCCGTAAACCACCCCGATCGCCTGATCGGTCTTGTTCTGTGGGGTTCCCTTGCGAAAGGCAGCCGCGCACCCGACTATCATTTTGCCCTGACCGTCGCGCAATACGATCTGTGGAAGCAACGACTGCTCGCCAGTTGGGGTGGCCCGGCGGAAATCGAAACTTTCGCCCCGAGCTTGGCCGCAGACCGCCAGGCGCAGACCTGGTGGGCTGGGTTGCTCAGGGCAGCCTCCAGTCCCGGCGCGGTCGCGGGCCTCCTGGAAGCGCTGCGTGATACCGATGTCCGTCATCTCCTTGCAAAGGTTTCGGCAAGGACGATGGTTCTGCACCGCTCCGGCGACCGCGCCGTTCGCATCGAAGCCGGGCGCTTCCTCGCGGCCAACATCCCAGGCGCGAAGTTCATTGAGGTTGCCGGCAACGATCACTGGTTCTGGGTCGGCGACCAACAGCCGCTGCTTAACAGCATTGGCGCGTTTGCACGACGTAGCTGATTGCTCAGGCGGGCCGGTGAAGGCCATCACGAATTCGATTTTCTGAGCCACCGTCGAAATGCGCCGACAGCGGACGACACCAATGGGGCGGTGGCATCGAAGGTTCTACCTGAGCGTCGCCAGCAGGTGTTCGGCGGCCTTGACATCCGCCGTATTCAGACCCTCCACAAAATGCGCCGCAACCGGTTGCAAGAGCTCGCGAGCGCTATTGATCTCCCCTCGCCCGGCCATCAGCGTCGTCATGTCGATTGCGGTTCGCAACTCCCATGCCCGCGCGCGCTGACTGCGGCTCAACTCCAGTGCCTGCATGAGGTAGGCGGCAGCTTCGTCGCGGTTGCGTTGCGACTGGAGAAGGAGGCTTCCCTTCATCCGCAGCAACTCCGGGAGGTACAATTGGTCGCCGTTCTTCTCGACGAGGCCAAGCGACTCGTCGATCAGCGCAGTTGCTTCATCGACCTGACCTATTGCGGACAATCCCCTGACCAGCGAGAGGTTGAGCGGAGTCGTGAGCAATTCGTAAGGTGCCGCGTGCAGCTTCTGAAGAGACGTCTGCAGGCCCTCGACACCGCCTTCTGCATCGCCTTGACGGATCGCTACTTCGCTTTTGAATCCCCGACCGACCAGCAGGTAAGGAGTCATGGAATGGGATTCCGCGCGGGCGATGAGCATGTCGATGTACGCCTCGGCGCTCTTCAGGTCGCCCGTCCACAGGAAGACCGATATCGCCCAGATCAACGCGATCGCCAGCGTTAGAGAATGATCCATGGCGGCAGCCTCTTCGACGGCCTGCCGAGCATGCGCCATGGCTTGATCCGGATGGCCTTGCAGCCAAAGGTTCCTCGCCAGAATTGCCCTGGCCAGGATTTTGCCTTCGAAGCCCAGATAGATCGTCGTGGTCCGCTGAGAGCGCGGCCCACGGTCGAGCGCCGCCTCCAGCTCTGCGCGCGCCGCCGCGAGGTCGCCTCGCAAGTGAAGCGAGATACCCAGGATCGAGTGTGCAAGCGCAATCGCGACCGAATCCTCCAGACCGGCGGCTGTGGCTGAACAACGTCTTGCAATTTCGAGGGCGGTTACGAAATTGCCCGTCCGCAGATGGAACATGTTGAGCGGACCCAACAGACGCACCTGGTCCAGTGGATCGCCGCGCTCCTCGGCGATCGCCAGGCTTCTCTGCAGGGCTACGCGCGCCCTGTCGCGTCCTCCCCGCATAAACATGAAGGATACGCCGAGAGCGGCCTGAAGATGCATCTCGTCAAGTCCGCCAAGGGCGGCACCGTCGGAAGCCAATATTGCCCTTTCAGACCAGCGATGACACTCCGGCAACAAGGACATCGCCAGGAAAACCGGCGCGGCAGCGATGGCGAGTCCCGTGCCGATGTCGGCGTTTCCGTGTTTGCCGAAGCACCATTCCAGGGCAGCTCGGACATTGTTGATGGCGGCGAAGTGAGGAGCCCGTTCCTCACCGGTCCCCAGTTTTGGCCATCCGATCCCTGTCTGCTCCAGCCATCTCCGATAGTAGGCGGCGTGGCGCACTGCCAGATCGGCAGCCTCGGCATCATCGATCCGGATATCGAGAACGTAGGCGCGCGTGGTATCGAGGAGCCGGTAGCGCATCATCGCTCCGGCCGGACGCGTCGCCACAATCGATTTGGCGACGAGACTGTCCATGGCGCCCAGGACGGTCGATCGATCGAGGGTCGCGCTCGTCACCACCTCCAGTGCGGCATCGAGCGTGAAATGACCGACGAACACGGCGAGCCTACGCAACACCACGCGCTCAAGGTCGGTCAGGAGCCCAAAGCTCCAGTCCAGCGTCGCCTGCAGGGTTTGCTGACGCGGCGGCGCGGTCCGCGAACCGAGCCACAGCAGTGTCAGGCGTTGATCAAGAAGTGCGGCGGTCTGTTGCAGCCCATAGGATTCGACGCGCCTGGCCGCCAGTTCGATGGAGAGCGCCACTCCGTCGAGCTTTCGACAGATGCTTGCGATGAGCAGGGCCTCCGCATCGTTGATGTCCAAACGAGCGCCGCCTGCCACCGCTCGTTCGACGAACAGTTGGGTGGCCGGGAAGGTCTGGACAATGGCCGCCGTCAGGCCAGGTTCGTCGGGCGGATAGGCAAGCGCATCCAACCGATAGATATGCTCGCCTTCGACCCGAAGCACCTCGCGGCTCGTCGCCAGGATGTGGACCTGTGACGCCGCATCGACAATGCTTGCTGCCAAAGGCGCCACCGCATCCAAGAGATGCTCACAGGTATCGAGGATCAAGAGAATCCGCTTGTTGCGCAAGTAGGCGATCAGGTTGGGCGTGGCATCTTCTGTTTGAACGGATAGCCCAAGCATCGAGGCGACGGCTGTCGTCACCAGACCGGAATCACCGATCATTCCCAGATCGACGAACAGAACTGCCCCATAAAATGCGTCGATCAGATGATGTCCGACTGCGATCGCGACGGTGGTTTTGCCGACACCGCCGGCGCCAACGATGGTGACGAACCGCGAAGCATTCAGCTGCGCCGACAGCTTGAGAACGTCCTGATCCCGCCCGACCATTCTGCTCAAGCGGTTTGGAAGATTCGCATGCGGAAACCCGGCGGCGACAAACGGGGCTTCATCGTGTGGGCTGCTTAATCGCGAGACCGGTGCAACGAAGCAATAGCCGCGCCCCGGAAGCGTCGCGATGTAACGCGCGCCATCCTTTCCATCGCCCAGCGCCTTGCGCAGTCCGGTCATGTGGAACCGCAGGCTGCCTTCCTCGACAACCACATCGGGCCAAACGCGCGCCATCAGATCCTTCTTGCTGACGACTTCATTCGGCGCGGAAGTCAGCACGATGAGAATTTCAAGGGCGCGCGAGCCCAACTCTACGGGAGCGCCTTCTCTTGTCAGGAGCCTTTCACCCGCAGCCAAATAGAAAGGGCCAAACGACAATCTGTCTTTGGCCTGACTTGGCGTTATCGTCATGGCGTCTCTTCTTTTGGGAGCCGCCTGCACCCGGCACCTTACTTTAGGTCAAGGAGCGCTCCCGCACCATAGGGAGTCTCCAGTGTCTGGCGCCTCCTATCTGCTCAAAAAAGCGGCAGGCGGGCAGCGACTAACAAGAGCTCACGACGCATAACGGGCTAATCCCATCTCCTGGGGGTACGTCAAGCAGCGCAAATCGCATCCATCAACCCCAGGAGAGTCACATGGACACGACCAGAACCTCCGAAACAATCGACCAGGATCGCCGGCGACTTTTGGGCACTGCCGCGGTCGGCATCGCCGCCGCAGGCGCCGCGAGCCTGCTCCCGTCACAAAAGGCCTCCGCATCAACCGGCGATGGCATCCGCCCCTTCACCGTTAGCTTCCCGCAGGAAGAGCTCACCGAGCTTCGCCGGCGCATCGTCGCTACGCGCTGGCCCGAGCGCGAGCTCGTATCCGACGAGGCCTCCCGGCGGATCTGGTCGACCCCGGCGACGGTAGGGCCAACGCAGGGCGTGCAACTCGCCACCATGCAGAAGCTCATGAAGTACTGGGGAACGGAATATGATTGGAGTAAATGCGAGGCGCGGTTGAAGGCGCTGCCGAATTTCGTCACCGAGATCGACGGCCTCGACATCCACTTTATCCACGTGAAATCAAAGCATCAGGGCGCCCTGCCTGTCATCATCACGCATGGCTGGCCCGGTTCGGTCATCGAACTCCTGAAGATCATCGATCCGTTCACCAATCCCACCGCGCACGGCGGTGCCGAGGCCGACGCGTTCGACGTGGTGATCCCGTCGATGCCTGGCTACGGCTTTTCCGGCAAGCCCAGCGAAACCGGTTGGGATCCAGGGCGCATCGCCCGGGCGTGGATCGTGCTGATGAAGCGCCTCGGCTACGACCGGTACGTCGCGCAGGGTGGCGATTGGGGAGCACTTATCACCGAACAGATGGCACTGATCGCACCTCCCGAACTGGCCGCCATCCACACGAACATGCCGGGGACCATTCCGCCCGAGATCGTGAAGGCGCTTGCCTCTGGCAGCCCGCCCCCTGCCGATCTCGGCCCCGACGAGAAGCGCGCCTACGAGCAGGTCGCGTTTTTCTACAAGAACGGCCTGGGCTACGCCAACGAAATGGCGCTTCGTCCGCAAACGCTCTACGGGATCGTCGATTCACCGGCCGGCCTGGCGGCGTGGATCCTCGATCACGATGCGGATAGCTGTGCGCTGATCGCCCGCTCCTTCGACGGAGAGCCGGAGGGCCTTACCCGCGACGACATCCTCGACAACATCACGTTCTACTGGCTGACCAACACGGCGATCTCCTCGG
Source organism: Mesorhizobium sp. P5_C1 (assembly GCF_054049815.1). Classification (NCBI taxonomy): domain Bacteria; kingdom Pseudomonadati; phylum Pseudomonadota; class Alphaproteobacteria; order Hyphomicrobiales; family Phyllobacteriaceae; genus Mesorhizobium; species Mesorhizobium sp. P5_C1. The sequence goes on from NZ_JBFULQ010000150.1 coordinate 11,145, forward strand.
CACGTCTCTATTGGGAACACTCGCAAACGGCGAAGGCCGGTTTCTTCGACGCCAAGGGCATCACAATTCCTGTCGGCGCCACTGCAAACCCCAGCGAAATCTACACGGCGCCGAAGAGCTGGACTGAACGCGCGTTCCCGAAGCTTCTGCATTATGGCCGCACAGACAAGGGCTGCCATTTCGCGGCCTGGGAACAGCCGAAGATCTTCACCGATGAGGTGCGCGCAACATTCAAGACGTTGCAGACCTGACGTGTTGGCGGGGGGATGGCGCACCGGATGTGTGTCATCTTCCGCCCTGCGGTAGCTGCGTAGCGAACTTCCTAAGGGAGCGACTGCAATGAACCCCCACATCAAGACGCTTGCCGCCGCTGTGGCTTGCACCGTGCTCGCTACCGCTGCGCTGGTGTTCGGGCTTTGCACCCTCTCCGCGTCCGCCTTCGCAAACCCGGTCGAGGATCGCTCGATCCGGCCCTTCAAAATCCAGGTGCCGCAAGCGGCGCTCGACGATCTTCGCAGGCGTATTGCAGAAACACGGTGGCCCGACCGGGAGACCGTAGATGACCAGTCGCAGGGCATTCAGATCGCGAAGATCAGGCCGCTCGTCGAGTATTGG
>NZ_JBFULQ010000151.1:0-11743 GCF_054049815.1 Mesorhizobium sp. P5_C1
TGTGTATTCGAGAAATAGAGCTTGGTCAGCTTGTTGAGCATCCCGATGCCGATCAGGTTCGACACGGGATTGCCGTCGATGCTCAGTTGTTCGAGGCGGCGCAGTTGCAGGACGCCCTGGATCGAGGGGATCTGGTTGTTGCGGATCCAAAGCTTCGTCAGCCCCGGTATCGCCGACAGCGCCGAGACGTCGGACAACTGGTTGTCGGACAGGTCGATGGAGGTGAGATTGGCCATCACCGGGAAGAGCGACACGCTGGTCAACCCGCGGTTCTTCGCGTCGGCGAACTGGCGTGAATTGAGATCGTCGTAGGCTTTGCCGCAGGCAGCCTTGCCCGAGATCGACAGCAGCGCATTCACTTCCGTGGCTTGCGCGGGTGTCAGAAAGTCAGTCTGGTTCCGCATCAAGCATGCCGACAGGAAGTCGGTCGCTTGCACGGGATTGTCGGAAAGATCGAGATTGATCAGGCCCGACAGCGCTGCCAGCGGCCTGACATTGACGATCGAATTCTTTGACAGGTTGAGTATGCCGAGGTTGGTCAGGCCGGCAAGCGGCGCGACGTCGGTGATAGCATTGCTCGATAGGTTGAGCGAGGTGAGTTGCGGCAAGGTCGCGAGCGGACGTAGGTCGCTGACGATCTTCGACGAAAGGTCGAGCGCCGTGGTCGCCAGCAGGTTGTTGCCGACCGCGGCGCACGTGCCGCCGCCCTCCAATTCGACCATGGCGCGGATGGTCTGCCCAAGCGGGGTCGCCGCGTCGCGATGCAGCACGCACAGGTCAACAAAGCTCTGCCCGCCGTCCGAGACGATTGGATTGCCGCTGAGGTTGATGGCCAGCGTCGAGGGGAAGCTGCCGAGATTGGCGAAGGTCTCGATCTTGTTGTTGGCGAGGTTGAGGCTGGTCAGGCCGCCGAGGGCGCTGAGCGGATCGAGCATGTCGCCTGTCAGTCCATTGTTGGCGATGGACAGTGTCGAGAGCGCCTGCAGGAATTGCAGCGGCTCGAGGCTGGCGATCTTGTTGTTGTCGAGCGTAAGGTTGGTGAGCAGCGCCAGCGCCGACAGGGCGCGGATGTCGATGATGTCGTTGTCGGAGACGTCGGCCCGCGTCAGCGCGATGAGCGGCGCCAGCGCGTTGATGTTGCCGACGTGATTGCCGGAAATGTCGAGGAAGGTCAGCGTTTTGAGCTTGGTCAGCGGCCCGAGGTCGGTGATCGAATTGTCGGCGATCGACAGGCTCGTGAGGTTCTTCAGCACCGCAATCGGCTCGATCGACTGCACGCCCTTGCCGTTCAGGTTGAGCGTTGTGATCGATTCCAGAAAGGCCTGTGCCGCGGCGCAGGCGGCCGGGTCGCCGAGCGCCGAGACCCCGCCGGGCGTTGAATCGAGAACCGCCATCACGGTCGCCGTCTCAGCCGGCGTGCGGTCACCCTTGACGCACCACTTTGCGAAGGTCGTCGGCTTGTCGACCAGCGGCGCGCCGGAGAGGCACGTGATGGTGTGGATCTTGCCGGCGAAGAACGGCGTTGGGTCGGCGTTCAGAGCCTGGTCGAGATTGAGCTTCAGCTCGGTGACCAGCGGCGCGCAGCTCGGAATGTAGAGCCGGTCGGAAAACGTCGTCGCGCCGAAGTCGGAGGGGAATTGCAGGTAGTAGACGAGGCCGCTGCCATTATCGTGCGCGAAAACCTTGATCGGATATGTGTCGCCCGACGGGCACAGCAGTGGATTGGCGGCGGGATCCGCGGCGACGATTGCGCTGTCGACGGCGGTCAGCACCTCCGAAGGAACCGTCGCGAACCCAAGGCCGCGGATCACCGCTTCCTCGTCCGCCTGATCCTTGCAGCGGATGCGGTAGCCGCGCCCGTCCGAGATAAGCAGCGGATAGTGCAGCCGGTTCGCCTCCAGCCCCGGATCCTCGAACAGCACAACCTTCGGCTCGTCCGCGCGGGCCGGCCCGGCGGCCACGAGCACGACCACAACAAGGAGCAATTGGGCGATGCGGTTCATCGGATCTCTCCTTTCGAGCTCAGGCTGATCGTTGCGGCTCAATCAGCCCGGGCGACTGGCAGCACTACCTCTCGTCCGCCGCCTTGATGGTCCAGTAGCCTGACGGATCGCGGTCGCAGGTGAACTGAAGGGCCGGGATGTTGTTCAAGTTGCTCACTCCGCCGGCAATGGTCAKGCACTTGCCCGTCTGGACGTTTTCCGCCTGAACACCGTCGCGCGTCTCGACCAGGTTCCAGCGGCGCGAAGGGTCGCTGTCACAGTTGAACTGCAAGGCCGGGATGTTGTTTTCGGTGCTGATCCCGCCGGCAATCGTCAGGCACTTGCCCGTCTGGGCGTTCGCCACCTGGAAGCCGTCGCCTGTCTCAACCAGCCTCCAGCGCTGCCATTGACTGCCGTTGCAGTCGAATTGCACCGTCGGTGCGTTGTTGTCGGTTCTTCCTTCCGCGACCGACAGGCACCTTTCGGTTTGCCTGTTCACCAGCATCACCTCGGGGTCAGCCGCCCGGATGCTCCAGAACCGCGACGGATGTCGGTCGCAGTTGAACTGGAGGGCAGGGACGTCGTCGTCGGTGCTCTCCCCGCCGGCAATTGTCAGGCATTTCCCGGTCTGCACGTTTTCAGCCTGGAAGCCGTCGCCGGTTGCGGTCAGCTTCCAATGTCGCGATGCGTCCCGGTCGCAGTCGAATTGGAGGGCAGGGACGTTGTTATCGGTGCTGACCCCGCCGGCAATCGTCAGGCATTTTCCGGTCCGTACGTTCTGCAGCTGAAAACCATCATCCGTCTCGACCAGTTTCCAGCGACGCCACTGGTCGCCGTCGCAATTGAACAGGACGGCCGGGGCGTTGTTGTCGAGGCGCCCCTCGGCCACAGCCAGGCACTTGCCGGTCTGCATGTTTGCCAGCACCACGTCGCCTTCCTTCACTGCCGTGATGCAGGCTTCAAAAATCTTGCCGGAGGCCACGGTCGATTGCTCCGGTCGACTGATGCAGACCGGATTGCCGTCCAGCGACGGATTGAATGGCAGGATGGCGCTGACGGATTGCGCCGTGGCCAAGCGGTTTGCGCGCAGGTTCGGAGCGGCGAGTTTGGTCAGGCTCATCAAGGGACGCGCATCCGTGATCCGGTTCTTCGACAGGTCAAGCGCGGTGAGCTCTTGCAGAAACCGTAGTGGCGACACGTCGACGATCTTGTTGCTGGCCAGAACCAGCCGGGTCAGCGCCCGTGCCGAGGCGAGCGGCCGTAGATCGGCGATCTGGTTGGAGCTGAGGTCGGCCTCGGCCAGATCCTTCATCGCCGCCGCCACGCTGATGTTGCTGATCCGATTGCGCGACAGATCGAGGAACGTAAGCTTGGTCAGCTTTTCCAGCTCGCGTATGTCGGTAATTTCATTGCCGGACAAGGTCAGGCTCGTCAGATGGGTAAGTGTCGCCAGCGGCTCGAGGTTTGTCAGCCGTCGCCCGGCCAGGTCGAGTGTCGTGCTCGACGCGAGAAAATCCTGTGCGCTTGCGCACGCCACCGGATTGCCAAGGGCCGCGGCGCCGCCGGGTGTCAGGTCGAGCAGTTCCTCGACCGTCGTCTGCTGGGCCGGATCAAGGTCATCCTTGATGCACCAACTGGCGAAGGTCGTCSTCCTTCCGACAACCGGCGGCCCCGCAACGCATGCGATGGTATGGACCTTTCCGGCGAAGAATGGGGTCGGGTCGGCGTCGATCGCCTGATTGAGGTCGAGCTTCAGTCCCTCGACCAAAGGCCCGCAGCCGGGAATGTAGAGTTGGTCGGAAAGGGATGGCGAACCGAAATCGGTCGGGAACTGCAGATAGTAGACGATGCCGCTGCCGCCATCATGCGCAAAGACCTTGATCGGGTAGTTCTCGCCGGATGGACACAACAGCGGATTGGCGGCTGGGTCGGCCGCGATGACTGCGTTGTCGACGACGGTCAGCACTTGCGAGGGGACGGTGGCGAAGCCCAGTCCGCGGATCACCGCTTCCTCGTCTGCCTGGTCGTTGCAGCGGATGCGGTAGCCGCGACCTTCGGAGATGAGCAGCGGATAGTGCAAGCGGGTGGCGTTCAGCGTCGGGTCTTCCAACAGGACGACCTTCGGTTCCTCGGCCCGGGCCGGACCGGCATGGATCACCGCGAGCAGCGCCAGCAGGTGGAGCAGCGATCGGGCGATACGGTTCATCTGCCAATCCTCCTTTCGCTCTATTCGACGAGGCTGAAGCGGCCCGGCCCGCAGGCCCGGCTGGTATTGTCGTGTGCGATGTCGTTGCCCGGCAGCAGGAAACTGGCGCTGGAGGCGCTGTCGGCGAAGCTGACAGCGCAGCGGAAGCCGGACACCGTCGAGGTGGTGAAATTCGCCGACGAACCGCGCTCGAGCTGGATAGCGGAGCCGACCGCAAGGCCGGCTGCCGTCGGCGCCAGCCCGTCCGAGCGACCCGCCACGACCGCCCCGCGCAACACCAGCGGATTGGCTGCGGCGATGTCGGTGAAGTCCATCCGCATCAGGCTGTCGGAAGTGAGCACCGCGCCGAAACGCGCGCGGACAAGGGTGGAGCGGACCGGCGCCTGGGCCGAGATCAGCAGCCGGGCCCGAACGCCCTGGATCGCCAGCATGTCTGCTTCAACTCTGAGCCCTCGCGCATAAAGGTCGGCCAGGCACAGCGACGCGCCGCGCGCCATCGGTGACAGTCCGTCCGCCACGGTGCCGATGGTCACATCGTCGAGCGCGACCGCGCCGTTTTGAGCGATCACGGCGACGACCTCATCGGTCGTTTGATCGGCCGCCCGCGCCAGGTCGATCCGCTCGAGTTCGAGCCGAGGCAACCCGTCCGCGACGATGATCACCCCGGTCGCGGACAGGATGCATGAGGACGTGCCGGCAGGCACCCGGTTGGCGGTGCCGACGAGCCGCGTGCGGGCGACGCCGGGGGCTGGCGCCATGTGCACCGTCTTGAACGGCAATCCCTTCAGGATAAGTGTCTGCGGCGCCTTGACCGATGCGGGCAGTTCGAGCCTGAGATTCGTCCGTCCGGCGCAATCGCCCTCGGATGAGAATTGCGCCAGCGTCAGCGTGCCGCCATCATTGACGCGGCGAACGCAGGTATCGCTGGCCGACCCCCGACAGTCGAAACCGGTACCCGGCGGCGGAGTGGCGGTCAGCGCGCGATCTGTCTCGCCCATCCAGTCGCCAATGCCGGGGGCGGACAGGCCAAGCGCCGATGTTAGAAGCGGGCAACCCGTGAAGGACAGCGTCCGCCCTTCCGCGAAGGTCCAGTCCAGCCGCGTATTGCCGAGTGGGTCGAGTGAGGTGATGGACAGGCCAGCGGACAGCGGCGACAGGCCGAGGTCGATGCCCGGTTGCGCGAAGGCCGCGTGCTCGCGCTGATAGCCATCGCAATTCGACAGACACAGGTCGACGAAGGGCGCCGAACGAAGCGCCGCCACAGCGTCGGCGCCGAGCAGGGTTACCCCCTCGGCCTCGGCGATGCCGAAGAATGCCCGCAGCTTCGTCTCCGCCGCTTCCGCTGCGGCCACATCTGCGATGACGTCGCGCGTCGCCTTGCCGTCCAGGCGCGCAATCGGCAGGTAGGAGGGCTGCGCGCCTTCGCCTGGCGGCGTGTATCGCACGACATAGACCGTGTCGCCGATGCTTTCGGCGCTGAGGAAGGTTTCGAACCGGTGCAGGCTCCAACGGGCCACGCTCGCCGCCGCTATGTCCGATGGACCGCCGAGATCGCCGCGCCCGCAATCGAGTACGAACGGTGTCCCGACGTCGGGCGGCGCGGCAAAACCCTGGAGCACGCCCGGCAGTTGCAGCCGCTCGCGGATGGCAAGTGCCGCCTTGATCTCGGCGCAGGCAGTGGGCACGGCGAAATAGCCGGTGCCCGAGGGGGAAGGCAGATAGTAGTTGCCGGATGCTTCGACATCGGCCCAGATCGCGGTCGTCGCCGGCCAGTCGATATTGAATGCCGTCCCGGGGCATGGCAGCCGCGGCTGCATCCCAAAACTGTTTTCAGTTTGAAGCTTGGCGAGCGTCGCCTCCGAGACTAGCGCGGTGTCAGCCAGGTGCAGCAACCTTTTCGCCTGGCCCGGGCTGGAGCAGCCGGCAAGTTCCACCGCCTTGCCGTCGAAAAGCGCGACATAGACGTCGTTGTTCTGGTCGGTGACGAAAGCGGCAAGCTGCGGCTCGGCGCGGGCCACTGACGTGCCCGCGAGAACCAGGGTGAGCAACAACATGACCGCCTGTCTCATCTCAATTCGCTCAAGCAGCTTGCGGCGCGCGCGGGGTCCATATTGACCTCGGTCATCAACGGATCGAGGCCGGCTGACTGGCACAGCGCCTGGACCGTGATCGAATGCGGCCCTTGGAAGTCGACCGTAAGAGTTCCATTGGTGATCTGCCCGTTCTGGCCGACGCACAGCGGGTTGTTGGCAAGCGCCGGCCGACGGCAGGTCCGGATGACGTCGGCCATCGCGCGGCGGTTGGTCAGTTCGCAGAAATAGATGCGGCAGAAGGCGGCGACCGAGGCGCGGTTCTCGGCGTCGGCATTGATGATGCGCTTGATGTCGCCGACCAGCGCGCTCGCCTTGGCCTCGAAGGCGAGGCCGTCGACGCGCGTCTTCTCGCCCGCGATCTCGCCCGATCGTTCGGTGATCTTCGGCATCAGGTTGATGTTTTCCGAGGTTATGAACAGCCCGCCCTTCCACCGGTCGAACTCGTCGAGGATCGAGGTCGCCCTCAGGATCGCCTCGCGGTAGGCGTTGTAGATCGGCCCCATCTTGGTGTCGCGCGCCGCTTCGTAGACCTGGTTCAATGCGGCGTATTCCTTGTTCACTGTGTCGGCGCCCGCCTTAATGTCATCGATGCCGGCGCGCGAACTCTGCACCAGGCCCTCGGCTCGTTTCAGCTTGCGCGAAAACATCGCGGTGATCGGGCTCTCGACGCTGGCGAAGTAGCTCTCGATGACTTTGCCGGCAGCCCCGTCGGCGAAGGCATCGATCTCGGTGTCGGACAGATTGGAGATCAGGCCGCACTGGGCGTCGAAATCGGCGCTCAAGGGCCCGGCCTGGCAGGCGCTCATCTCGGCCAGCCTCTGGTCAAGCGTTCGGTTCGAAGCGAGCCCGTCGGCATATTCGAACAGCGCATGGTTCCATTCGATCGCGTTCAGGTCGGCCTGGCTGTGCCGCCGGTCGCGGCAGAACAGCGTCTGCTCCATCCGGTTCTGGTTGCCGGAAGCCCGGTAGGCGTCGAGGTGACGCGTAGCCTCGGCGCAGGTCGCCAAGCCTGAAATCAGCCCGGCGAGTTGCTGGTGGACGGGCGGCAGTCCGCGTGTCTGCGCCTCCCGCATCAGGTTGGCCGCACGTTCGCTGTCGCTTGGACTGCGGGCCGGGCGGTGGAAGACGCAGAGGCCTTGCTCGAAGGTCTTCAGCGTCCCGTCCGGAATGGCCGGCCCCTCGCAGTTGGGAGCGTCGAGAACGCGCGATTCGATCGTATAGCCGGCGAGATTGTCGACGAAGAGGTCGCGCGCGGCCGCTCCCGTCGCGCTGAGCGCCAGACCGAGCGCTGCTGTGGCGACGACGGCTCTCATGGCGCGCTCGCGAAGATGAAATAGAGGGTGAACACGGCGCCGTCGAACGGGCAGTCGCTCGGCTGCAGCGACAGCCGGTAGGAGCCGATCAGCGGCGCGCCGAGATAAGGCAGGATCAGGCTGGTGTCGTTCGACGGTCCGGGCGCGCGCGGGAATTTGCGCGCCTGGTAGCGATCCTGCACCCAGTAGCGGATGATCCGGCTGATCTCGTCGCCACTGTCGGCCTGGTTGAAGAAGGTCTGCAACGCGACGCGCTCCGGCCCGACCGAAATGTCTGCGCGGACCTCGCTCGACCCCTTGGTCAGCGGCTTGAAGATGAAGCCGCTGCCGCGGTGTTGCAGGGCGAAGCGGTTCCACTGCGCCCCCGTGCACTGGTAGTCGGTGCCGGCGAAGACATCGATCAGGGTCAGGTTCTTGCGCTCGCGGAATTTGTTGGGCGCCCACAGCGCGAAATAGCCGTTTGCCTTCATCAGCGCGTCGGTCGACGCGAAAGGGGAAACCTCGAACTCGACATTCTCGTCGAGCGCCAGCTTGCGGGCGAAACCTGAATTGGCGGGCACGACGATCTGGGCGACATCGATGTTAATCTGGCGCTCGTCGAAGAAGCGCTTGGCAACGATGTCGTCGATCATCGCCTGGAGCTGGGTTGCGTTGCGCACATAGACCGCGGGCACTGTCGCCGCGTCGCCGGTGAAGGCCTGCACCACTTCAAAGCGGCGCCGCATCAGGTGCATCAGCCGGTTGGCGGTCTCGAGCACGCGCCGCTTGGTCACCAGATATTCGGGAATGCCCTTCATCAGGTCGGCGATGGTGTCCTGGTTCGCGATGAACAGATTCTTGCGCGTCGCCGGATCGTCGATCTGGGTGACGAGCTTGGTCATGTCCTCCTGCTGCTTTGTCACCTCGGCCTGAACGTTGCTCTGGAACTTCAGGATGCTGTCCTGCAGCGCGCGGCTCTTCAGGCCGAGATCCTTGGCCTGGTTCAGTCCCGCGACGAGTTCCTCGGTGTTGCCGCGCGACTGCGTGATGCGCTGCTCGACGAAGGCGAGTTCGGCATCGTTCAGTGCCAGCATCTTGTCCTTCTGCCGGTCGCGCAGTTCGTTGATCAGGTTGGTCGAGGCATTTGATTCCTCGGCGAGGCCTGTCACTGTCGTCTGCGCGGCGCGGACGCGGTCGATGCGGCCGTTGGTTGCCGCGACCAGTTCGGCGACACGTGCATTGTCCTGGTTGAGCTGGGCTTCCGACAGGGACAGCTTGTCGAGTTCGAGATTGAGGATCGCGATCTCATTGGTCAGCCGGTCGATCGTGCGCTGCTGGTCGGTGATCTGGAAACTCAGCATGTCGTTTTCGCGCGCCTGAAGATCGAGCCCGGCGAGGATGCGTTCGTGGTCGGACTTGAGCCGCGCCACCTGCTCGTCGATGCTGAGATCCTGGCTCTGGCAGTCAACCGCCGCCATCGAGCCCTGCAGCGTCAGTTCCTTGATCTCCTGCGCCCCTTGCGCCAACCGGCCGGCCAATTGGAAATGCGTGTCGACCAGCGCCCTTGCTTTGAGCGCCTTGTCGAGATCGAGTTGGCCAATCGCCTGGCGGAGCTGCGTGAGGCGCTGTTTCAGCGCGTTGATTTCATTAATATTCGCCTGAGTGATCTGGCCGGTGGTGATGATCGTCGACAGGATGGATTGGGCCGCTTCCAAGGCTGCCCTGATCGGTTTGGCGACGTCCACCACAGTCGCGACGCCGCTGCCCAAACCGCAGGCGCAGGTGATGATTTCGGGCACCGCGGCGCCGATCGAGTATGCACCTTGCACCGAAGTCAGGATGACCTGCGCGGCCTGTGTGGTGCCGTTGAACGCGACGAACCAGGCGATCACTTCCGACAACTGGCCGTCGACCTGGTCACGCGCCTCCTCGAGGTCCGCCTTCCTCTTCGCATAGAGGTCCCTCTCGGCTTCGTAGAGTTTCTTGGCGAAGTCCGTTTCTGTCTGGGAAAAAGAACCGCAATCGACGTTCGCAAGTTCCTGCGGCAGCGGGATGTTCGATGTGATCATCTGCTGGTCGGCGATCAGCGGCTCGACATCGGCGAAGTCGGCGCTGCCGATGACGCACTTCATCAGGAACGCTTTCGCTTGTGTCTGCGAGTTCAAGAGCTGGGCCCTGAGGCCCGACTGACCGTCCGGGCCGCACATCTGGGCAACGTATTGGTTGCGCGTGAAGGCCGGCGTCACAGTTTGGCATGCCTGTTCGCCCGCGAGCAGCGGCGTGAACGGATGGTCGGCCGTATCTCCGATCAGGGCGAGCTGATTCTCGATGCCGCAAAGCTGCTCGCGGTCGACGGCCCGGCGGCGCTGATAGAGGTCGGTCTGGCGCAGTTGCAGTTCGGTGATTGTGTCGTTGGCGCGGGCGATCGCGCCCTGGTTGTTGGCGATCTGGGTTTGAAGGATCTGCCGCTGGCGAACCGCCTGTTCGAGCTGGTTGGCGTTGCGCTCCGTCTGGCGGGCGTATTCGGTGATCTGGCTCTCGAGCGAGGAAATCTGCAGATCGAGGTTCATCTGGGTCATTTCCCAGTTCAGCAGCCAGCGCAGTTCGTTGCGTCGCTCGACCTCGGCCTCCTTGGAGAGGACGATGAGGTCGAGTTCCTGCCTGTCATTGATCTGGCGGCGCTGGTTTTCGAACTCGGCTATCTTGGTGCCGAGCTCGATCTCCAGCGATCTGATCTGCTGGCGATAGCCGAACGTGTCCTTCTCGGCGTCGACCGCGTTGATCTCTTGCTGGACAGTGGTGGCGWAGGTCTGCGCCTCGTGCTCCAGCTTGCCGATCTTGTGGGCGATAAGGTTGACTTCCTGGCTCCGGATCGTCCGCTCCTCGTCGAGCGCGCGCGTCGCTTCGCCTTCCTTGTTGGCGTACCACCGCTCGACCAGCGCCTCGACATTGCGCTCGACCTCGGTCAACCGCAGCTCGCTCTCGGCCAGGGCCTGCTGCAGGTCCTCGAACGGGATCGTCGTGAACTGCATCGGGTCGATGTTGAGGAACAGGAAGCCCTTGCGCACGCTGTCCATGCGCGCATCGAGGTCGCTCTGCTGCAGCAGCAGGTCGGCGCGCAGGTCGTCGTAGGTGGACTCGCCCGGAATATCCATCTGCGTCTCGACCAGCACCCACATCGCGGCCTCGTAATTGGTGTAGGCCTTGGAGAGGTTGGGTTGGCTGTCGAGGCCAGCGCCTCCGACAGCGCCCAGCGTATCGCTGACCAGAAACTCGAGCGCCTTGACGCGTGCCTCCGAGACGGTCTGGTACCAGACGTCGCCGGTGTTCATCAGCAGCTGGATCTTCAGCGAGGACAGCGCCGTCAGCTGCCGCACGAAGGTGCGGTAACTCGCATCTGCTCCCGCCGCGGTGCCCTGGTCACCGCCTTGTTGTCGGGCCAGAATGCGAAGACCCCGGTCGACGATCTCGATGCCTTGCCGGCCGAATTCCTGCGCCGCTTGCGGCGAGACGGGCGTATCGTTGCGGCTGACGCCGCTCGCCGACGACAGGAAGGGCATGTCGGCGGCGAGGAACAGGCGATAGCGTCCAAGTTGCAGGTGGCAGTCGAAATCGCACACGATCGCCAGTCGTCCGGTCGTCTCGTCGCCGCAGGTCGTCAGGAACTGTTCGAGTTCGGTGGCGACTTCACCCATGTATTTCACGTCGGCGCGGAAATTGGCGATCTTGAGCAGCGTCGTCAGTTGGCCGGCATGGCCGGCCGCCGCGTCGACGTCGAGCGCCATGCAGTCCTGCCCGCGCGCCATTCCCGCAGCGCCGAAAACGATGCTGGCGACCAGTCCGCAAAGCAGGAAGAACCGTCTCATGGTTGCCCCGTCGACAGAAAGACCTCGGAAATCTGGCGCACGTGCCGGGCGAGTTCGGCCATCTGCGCCTTGGAAAGCGATGGATTCTGGAACCGCCCGACCACCGCCCGGGCATGGTTGATGCAGTCCTCGTAAGGGCCGTTGATCGTCGCGGTCAGCGCGCCAGTGTCGAGCGTGAGGTCGAGCCTCGAATACGCTCCGGCCAATCCTGCGCAGGAAGAAAGCTCGGCGGTGATCGCCGGATCGTCGACGACGTGCGCGAGGCCGGAGAGAGCCGTCATGACGCCTTCGATCTGCCCGACGA
>NZ_JBFULQ010000152.1:0-11727 GCF_054049815.1 Mesorhizobium sp. P5_C1
GCGCTTGATATTGTCGAGCGCCAGCTCCAGCGGGATCTTCTCGCCATCGGCGTATCCGAAGGCGGCCGCCACCGGCCAGCTTCCCGTGGCGATCGCCTTGGCCCCTGCTTTCTCGACAATCTTGGCCGAGCCCGGGTCCCAGGCATTGTAGAGAACGATCGGGTTTCCCCTGGCGTGGAGGGAATGGAACGTCCGTGCGCGGTCGATCTGCTCGGTCATTGCTGTTTTCCCATGTTTCTGCGGTTGGACATCCAGCCTAAGCAGGACCGCCGGCTCTGGCGATGTGCCATGAGCCGCAGAAGCGGCGGCCACCGAGCAGAATTTTCAAACCTGTTGCGCATCCGGTTTTTCGCAGCTATGGATTTCGCCATGAACATGCGTTCGACCAAGACCATTTGGTGGTGGGCCTGCTGACAGCGGCCTGTTCGAACGCGTGCGCGTGAAAATAGAGGGTGGCCGCAACGGAATGTCCGGGCGGCCATTTGTTTTTTCAAGCCATTCCCGGGTCCGTTGCCCCAAGAAGCTGATGGAGACGGCAATGACGATGAAGGTTCTGGAAAACGGGGCGGAAAGTTTCGTGACCGCGGGTGGCATCACCATCACCCGCGAGCGCCACGACCAGCCCTATGCGGGCGCCATCGACGCCTACGTCGACGGGCTGAACGCTCGCCGCGGCGCGGTGTTTTCCTCGAATTACGAATATCCCGGCCGCTACACGCGCTGGGACACCGCCATCATCGATCCGCCGCTTGTCATTTCGGCGCGCGGCCGCACTGTCCGCATCGAGGCGCTGAACGGTCGTGGCGAGGTGCTGTTGCCGGTCATCGGCAAGACGCTCGGCAGCCTGGCCGATGTCACCATCGCCGAGAACTCGAAGAAACTGATCCGCCTCGACGTCGCCAAACCCGGCCGTGTCTTCACTGAGGAGGAGCGCAGCCGCGTCCCCTCGGTGTTCACCGTGCTGCGCGCCATCACCGCTCTGTTCAAGACCGAGGAAGACGCCAATCTCGGCCTCTACGGCGCCTTCGGCTACGACCTCGCCTTCCAGTTCGACCCGGTCGACTACAAGCTCGAGCGCAAGCAGAGCCAGCGCGACCTCGTGCTGTTCCTGCCTGACGAGATCCTGGTCGTCGACCATTACTCGGCCAAGGCCTGGACCGACCGCTACGACTATTCGGGCGATGGGTTTTCGACGGAAGGCCTGCCGCGCGATGAAATCGCCGAGCCGTTCAAGACCGCCGACCGCATCCCGCCGCGCGGTGACCATGAGCCGGGCGAATACGCCAACCTGGTTCGCAAGGCCATGGATTCGTTCAAGCGCGGCGATCTGTTCGAGGTCGTGCCCGGCCAGATGTTCTACGAGCGCTGCGAGACGCAGCCGTCCGAGATTTCGCGCAAGCTGAAGTCGATCAACCCCTCGCCCTATTCCTTCTTCATCAATCTGGGCGAAGGCGAATATCTGATCGGCGCCTCCCCGGAAATGTTCGTGCGTGTCAACGGCCGCCGTGTCGAGACCTGCCCGATCTCGGGCACCATCAAGCGCGGCGACGACGCCATTTCCGACTCAGAGCAGATCCTGAAGCTGCTCAACTCCAAGAAGGACGAATCCGAACTCACGATGTGCTCGGACGTCGACCGCAACGACAAGTCGCGGGTCTGCGAGCCGGGCTCGGTGCGCGTCATCGGCCGCCGCCAGATCGAGATGTATTCGCGCCTGATCCACACCGTGGACCACATCGAGGGGCGGCTGCGCGAAGGCATGGATGCCTTCGACGCCTTCCTGTCGCATGCCTGGGCGGTCACCGTCACCGGCGCGCCGAAACTGTGGGCCATGCGCTTCATCGAGCAGAACGAGAAGAGCCCGCGCGCCTGGTATGGCGGCGCGATAGGCATGGTCAATTTCAACGGCGACATGAACACCGGCCTCACCCTTCGCACCATCCGCATCAAGGACGGCATTGCCGAGGTCCGCGCCGGCGCCACTTTGCTCTTCGACAGCATTCCCGAGGAAGAAGAAGCCGAAACCGAACTGAAGGCATCCGCCATGCTCTCCGCCATCCGCGACGCCAAGACAGGCAATTCCGCCAGCACCGAACGCACCACCGCGCGCGTCGGCGACGGCGTCAACATCCTGCTCGTCGACCACGAGGACAGCTTCGTCCACACGCTGGCCAATTATTTCCGCCAGACCGGCGCCAACGTCTCGACCGTACGCACGCCGGTGCCGGAGGAAGTCTTCGACCGGCTGAAGCCCGACCTCGTCGTGCTATCGCCCGGCCCCGGCACGCCGAAGGATTTCGACTGCGCCGCCACCATCAAGAAGGCGCGCGCCCGCGAGTTGCCGATTTTCGGCGTCTGCCTTGGCCTGCAGGCACTGGCCGAAGCCTATGGCGGCGAGCTCAGGCAACTTCATGTGCCGATGCACGGCAAGCCGTCGCGCATCCGCGTCTCGAAGCCGGGCATCATCTTCTCCGGCCTGCCAAAGGAAGTCACCGTCGGCCGCTATCACTCGATCTTCGCCGATCCGGTGCGCCTGCCCGATGATTTTATTGTCACGGCCGAGACCGAGGACGGCGTCATCATGGCCTTCGAACACCGCAAGGAACCGATCGCCGCGGTGCAGTTCCACCCGGAATCGATCATGACGCTCGGCCACAATGCCGGCATGCGGATCATCGAGAACATCGTTGCCCACCTGCCGCGCAAGGCCAAGGAAAAGGCCGCCTGACGACCATGGCCGAAACCGAGAACACGATGGCGATCGCGGCCAAAGCCGCGGCGAAGCGCAAGGTCGCCAACCTTGCGTTCTGGTCGATCATCATTGCCGCAGTCGTGCTCGGTCTAAAGCTCGTCGCCTGGTACATCACCGGCTCGGTGGCGCTCTACTCGGACGCGCTGGAATCGATCGTCAACGTCATCGCCTCGATGGCCGCCTTCTGGGCGATCCAGGTCAGCTACAAGCCTGCCGACCAAGACCATCCCTTCGGCCACCACAAGGCCGAGTATTTCTCGGCTGTGCTCGAAGGCGTGCTGATCGTTCTCGCCGCGCTTTTGATCCTCAACGAGGTCTGGCGAGCCTGGCAGGTGCCAGCGCCCATCGAAAAGCCCTGGAACGGCCTGGCGGTCAACGGCATCGCGACGGTGATCAATGCCTTCTGGGCCTGGACGCTGATCCGCGCCGGCAGGGCCGAGAAATCGCCGGCGCTGGTTGCCGACGGCAATCACATCATGACCGATGTGGTGACCTCGATCGGCGTCTTCGGCGGCCTGGTCGGGGCAATCCTCACCGGCTGGCATATCCTCGACCCGGCACTGGCCGTCATCGTGGCGCTGAACATCCTGTGGCAGGGCTGGCACGTCATCGGCTCGTCGATGAACGGCCTGATGGACCGTGCCGTCGACACGCAGGCGCACATGCGCATCCGCGACGTCATCTCGGCAAACTGCAAGGGCGCGCTGGAGGTGCATGACCTGAAGACGCGCATCGCCGGCCGCGCCACTTTCATCGAGTTCCATCTGGTCGTCGACGCCGACATGTCGGTCGGCGCCAGCCATGTCATCTGCGACCGTATCGAGGACGCGCTGAAAGCCGAAATCCCCTCGGTGCGCGTCACCATCCATGTCGAGCCCGACGACGAAGCCAAGCTGCCGAAAGGCACGACGGCCGTGCCGTTCGCCTGAGGTCAGCTCACGGCGCGCAGGCGGATTGCGGCATCGGCTGCAGCCGGTAGACCTTGTCGTCGGATTTCGTCTTGCCGTCGGCGGCCTTCGAACACAGATCGACGATCGCCAGGCTGCTGTTGGGATTGGCCAGCATCATCATACCATTGGCGCCGCGCTTGAGGAAAATCTCCTTCTGCGCGATGTCGCAGGAAAAATCGCTCATCTTTGAACTTGCCGCGCAGCGCCATTGGTCGGCCTCGCCCTGGCAGGAATAGGTCTGTGTGACCTTGGCCGATTTCTGCCGCGTGGTGACGGTGACGGCAATGTCGGCGCCATCGGGCCAGTTGGCTGCGTCGCCCCCCGAAGCAAAAGACGCCAGTTCCACCGAGCCGCGGAAAACCCGGATCGACTGCGTCAGCTGGTCGGGGTGGGAAGCCAGATGCGCTGCATCGTAGTCGCGCCCATAGCAGAAGGCCTGGTCCGGCTTCAGCCGTTCGCGCAGCGGCGGCCCGAGCGCCGGGTCGATCGGATCGATGCGCGCGAATTCCGCCTTGCAGGTCGCGGCCGGCATCGGGTCGAGGCGGAAATTGTCATCCTCTTTGCCCAGCGCCTGCCTGTCGTATTCCGCTGCACCCAGTTCCTCTTCCGACCCAGCATCCAGATAAAGATCGGGCTGCACGTCGGTGAGGATCAGGCTTCCTTTGTCATCGACTTTCAGCGAGGCCAGGGTGCGGTCGCAATCCATGCCGCAATGGATCGGGCCTGATTTGCCGTCCTCGGACTCGTGATTGCACCAGCCGCCGGCCCATTCAGGCGCCTTGGCGCCGCGCACGGTGGTGGCAACGAAGGCATTGTACGATGAGTCAGAATTCGCGGCCGGCTCTTCATTCGGCCGGCTGACCGGATCATGGCCATAGTAGAAGAAGATTCGCGCCACCTTCTGCTTCGGATGCGCCTTGAGATGTGCTGCGTCATAGACGCGGCCGAAACAGGCGTCGGCGCCGTTGGGGCTGAGTTCGGTGAGCTTGAGTGCGTCATCGGCCAATGCAGAGCCGGCAAGCAGGCCGAGCAGCGCGACACCCCAGGCGCCGCGCGCCAATACCTTACAAAGCGTCATGTGACCCCTCCTCCGCATCGGCAGGACGTAACGTCAATTTATGCTAGTATTGCGGCCGCAGCCACGCATTTTGCGGTGCGCCGTCAAGCGGAGGAGAATGCGATGCGCCGGCGCGATATGTTCCGCGCGGTTCTTGCCGGAACCGGAACGTTTCTTGGCCTGCGGGTGGTGCAGGCAGCCGCCACGGAGCCCGCCAAGCAGAAGGTTGTCTATCATCTCAGCGATCTCGACAAGGTCAATTTCGTTCTCGGCAACATCAAGAACCACTATGACGGCACCGGCGGCAATGTCGACATCGTGCTGGTCGTGCATGGCCCAGCCCTTGCCGCCTTCAAGTCCAAAGCCATATCGGCCGCGATTTCCGGCCGCTTCGCCGGTCTGGTGCAGCAGGGGCTCGATCCGCACGCCTGCGCCAACACCATGCAAGGCATGGATATTTCTTTGACCGACCTGCTCGACGGGTTCCACGCCGCCGACAAGGGTGGCGTCGTCAAACTCGCGGAACTGCAGGGCCAGGGCTACGTCTATCTGCGCCCGTGAGGCTTGAACATCTGGGCAGCAAAGGCCTACGAAGGACCGGCAGAAATCCCGGAGGACACGCGTGCCAGCCACCACCACACTCAGCATTCCCGATCTCGCCGGCAAGGCGGTACTGGTTACCGGCGCATCGACCGGCATAGGCGCGGCCCTGGCGTCGGCCTACGCCGCACAGAAATGCCGCGTAGCGCTGCACTACAATTCGAGCCGCGACGCCGCCGAGGCTCTGGCCAAGGCCATTGCCGACAAGGGCGGCGAGGTGTTCCTCGTCCAGGGCGATTTCTCGGTTCCAGCCGATGTCGAACGCGTCGTCGAGGACAGCGCGCAGCATTTCGGCCGCCTCGACGGGCTGGTCAACAATGCCGGCGGCATGCTCGGCCGCGTGCCCTATGCCGAGCAGACCGAGGCGCATTACGACGCGGTGATGGACCTCAATGCACGTTCCGTACTGACCGCCTCGCGCAAGGCGATCCCATGGCTGAAGAAACAGGGCGGCTTCATCGTCAACACCTCGTCGATCGCCGCGCGCAACGGCGCCGGCGGCGGCGCCGGCCTCTACGGTTCGGCCAAGGCCTTCGTCTCCAACGTGACGCGCGGCATGGCCAAGGAACTGATCGGCTTCGGCGTCCGCGTCAACGCAGTGGCGCCCGGCACCATTCTCACGCCGTTCCACGAGCGCTATTCGACCGACGAGCAGATAAAGGGCATGGTCGCCACCATTCCACAGGGGCGCGCCGGCACTGCGGAAGACTGCGTCGGCGCCTACCTGTTCCTCTCTTCCGACCTTCTGAGCGGCTACATCACCGGCCAGGTGATCGAGGTGAATGGCGGCCAGTTGATGCCTTGACCGGCTATCTGCATACTGACGATCTGCATATCTTGTCGAAAACCTCGAAGGGAGACAAAGGAATGTATGGACTGATCGGCAAGATGCGGGCATCGCGCGGCCAGCGCGACGCGGTCATGGAGGTCCTGCGCGCCAGTACCAGCACCGGTGCTCTGCCGGGTTGCCTGAGCTACATCATTGCCCGCGACCCCGCGGATGCCGATGCGATCTGGGTCACCGAAGTGTGGACCGATGCCGAAAGCCACAAAGCCTCGCTGCAGCTTCCCGAAGTCCAGGCGGCGATCGCCAAGGCGCGGCCGTTCATCGCCGGCTTTGAATTCCAGGTCGAAACCCACCCTGTCGGCGGCTTTGGCCTGGCCGACGGCAAAAAAGCCTAAGCTCACGCGAGGCATCCTTTTTCGACGCAGCGGGGTTCGCATCGCCCGGCTTCGAGTCTAAGACCAAGACATGGATTCCCCGGACCAGCCCGTTGTCGAGCGCATGGCGCGGATGCGCAAGGCTTGGCAATGGCTGGCGATCCTGACCCTCTCCGCGCTGTTTGCCGGCGCGCTGGAGCTCGCCGCCCTGCCGGCCGCCCTGCTGATCGGACCGATGCTGGCGGCCATTGTCGCCGGCACCAATGGCGCAACGGTGCGCGTGCCGCGTCTTATGTTCGGCGCCGCCCAGGCAATTGTCGGCTGCCTCGTCGCCAGCTCGATCTCGGCCGACATCTTTCCGGTCTTCTATCAGGAATGGCCGCTGTTTCTAGGCGTCGTGGTGGCCACAGTCACGGCCTCCAGCCTGCTAGGCTGGCTGATCAGCCGCTGGCGCATCCTGCCCGGCACCACCGCCGTCTGGGGCTCATCGCCAGGTGCCGCCACCGCCATGGTGCTGATGGCCGGTGCCTTCGGCGCCGACCAGCGGCTCGTCGCCTTCATGCAATATCTGCGCGTCATCTTCGTCTCGATGACGGCGGCCCTCGTTGCAAAGATGTGGGTCGACACGTCGGGGGTCGAAATCCCGCCCATCATCTGGTTTCCGCCGATCGATCCGCAAGCCTTCGCTGCCACTATCGGCATCGCGCTTGTCGGCRGCCTGGCGGGAAAGCTTTGCCGGCTGCCTTCGCCCTTCTTTCTCGGCACCTTCATCGTTGGCACCGTCATCCATCTTGGCCTTGGCGTGGAGATGCAATTGCCGCAATGGCTGCTGGCCGTGAGCTACGCGATGGTCGGCTGGTCGATCGGCCTGAACTTCACCCGGCCGATCCTGCGCCATGCGACGCGCGCCTTGCCGCAGATCATCGCCTCGATCGTGGCGTTGATCGCCTTTTGCGGCGGCCTTGCCTTCATGATCAGCCATCTCTTGGGCATCGACCCTTTGACCGCCTACCTGGCGACCAGCCCAGGCGGCATGGACAGCATCGCCATCATTGCCGCCGCCGCGCAGAACGTCGACATCTCCTTCGTCATGGCGCTGCAATCGGCACGCTTCCTGATCGTGCTGCTGGTCGGCCCGAGCGTGGCGCGGCTGGTGGCGAGAAGCGTCAGGCAATAGCGCAATTCCAGGAAAGCGTGAAACGGTTTTCGCAGGGAAAGCGCTTAGCGCTTTGCCTTGGGGAATTACGTTAAAACAAAGAGATAGAGCGGTTCTATATTCCCGTGAAGCGATGATCCGCTCCAGGCAAAGCGGCCTCTCCTGAATTGACAAGATGGTCGCGCGCCGGAAGCGCAGGAGACGATCGTTTCCAGGCCGGCATCACCTGAATCTCCCTGCGCCTCAATCGAGCCTGTGCATCAGGTCCTCATCCAGCCAGCGGCCGAAGAAATAGACCAGTTGCTTGTGCCACCACGGCCAGTCATGGCTGACATCGCCGCCCCAATAGTCGACCCAGGCGGGAATGGACCTGTCGCGCAGGATCTGTTCCAGCTTGCGCGTCTCGACCAGCATCCGTTCCTCCCAGGCGCCCTGTCCGCAGCAGAAGATCAGCCGGAGCGCCTTCAGGCGGGCAAGCAGTTTAGGGTCGACGATGCCGGGCAGATAGTCGAGCGGCGAGTTGTAGAAGATGTCGCCTTCAAGCGCCTTGCCGAAGAAGTCGCGGGCCGAATAGACGCCCGACAGCGAGATGACGCCGCTRGCGAGTTCGGGAAAGCGGAAGACGAAGTTCGACGAATGGTAGCCGCCCATCGAACAGCCTGTGAACAGCGGCTTCAGCTTGCGCCCGCCATTGGCCTGCGCGGCCGTGGACAGGAATTCCGGCAGCGCCTCCTCGCGCACATAGCGGAAATAGGCCTCGTGCCGGCCGATGCGGTGTGCGGCGTCGGCATGCTTGTCGAAGAAGGATTCCGAATCGATGCCGTCGACCGTGAACAGCTGGATGCGGCCGGTGTCGATAAACTCGGCCAATGCCCCCACCCCGCCGGAATCCTCGAACTGGTAGAACCGCCCTTGCGAGGTCGGGAACACCACCACCGGCCGGCCAGCATGGCCGTAGCGCTTGTATTCCATGTCGCGGCCGAGATTGCGGGCGAAAGTCTTGTGATAGGAAACGTCCATCGCCTCACGCCTTTTCCGCGTGGATGTAGGCGACCGCTTCGCGCAGCGCCGCTTCGTCCTTCGAGCGCATCTGGTAGGCGTAATTTCCCATGGCGCGGCTGAAAACCTCTTCGATGGCCTGATGGTGGACGATCTTGTCGCGATGGGCGGCTAGCACGTCCTCATGGCTGTGCAAATAGCTGAGGTGCCGCTTGCGGCTGGCATAGGCGGTGAAATACTTGCCCTCATAGGGGCCGCCGGCGGCATCTTTCACCACCATGTCGGCCCACGCCGCGTAGACGTCGATGTCGAAGGTGTAGTTGATCGCATCGGTCATCCAGGCGCCAGGCGGACGCATGTTGACCTCCAGCGCGATGACGCGGTCATCCTTGGTCTCGAACAGCTCGATGTGGAAGAAGCGCTCGCGCACGTCGAACGCCTTCAGGATCTTGCGGCCGGCCTCCTCGACCGCAGGGCTGATCCGGGGAAAACAGGTGTAGCTCATGTGGCGGTCCTTGTTGACCACTTCCATGACGCTCTGGTCGTAGCGGTGGCTGGCGGCCAGCACCACCTCGCCATCGCGGTTGACCAGCCCGTCGAAAGTCACCACCAGTCCCTCGATGAATTGCTCCATGACGAAGGTCACATCCTCGGGCTTGTCCCTGAAGAACTGGTCGAGCTCGCCAGTGTTGGAGATCTTGAAGGTGTTCGAGGCGCCCGAGCCGCTGTCGGGCTTGACTACCACCGGATAGCCGACGCGGCGGATGAAGGTCATGGCGCCGGCCCGGTCGGAGCATTTGCGTTGCGCGATGGTGTCGACCCCGCTTTTGCGGAAGAAGGCGCGCATGCGGCTCTTGCGCTTCAAATTCTTCACGAAATCGAGCTTGGTGCCGTAGATGTTGAAGTCGGTGCGGATGTTGGCTTCCAGCTCCAGCCAGTGTTCGTTGAGCGATTCAAAACGGTCGATACGGCCCCATTTGTGGATGAAATGCCCCATCGCCCGGAACACCGGATCGTAGTCCTCCATGTCGGCAACACGGTAATATTCGCTGAGCGCCGCCTTCAGCTTGCCGTCGAGCGCCTCATAGGGTGCGTCGCCGATACCAAGCACCCTGGCTCCGGCCTTCTTCAACCGGTCGCAGAAATCCGCGCCATTGACGGGAAAATGCGGCGAGAAGAACACGAAATTCATGGATGACCCCCCCTGCCGATAGTGACCCCGACAAGGCCAAGTCTGGCGCATTTGCAGCGCGTGGGGAAGAGCGCACATGTTAGGGATGATTTCCAACAGAAGCTTGGCCCGCCATGCGGCCCCACTTGCCTCCCACAAGCCGCTCCTGTATGAGAACCGCCATGAACACGCGCGCCACCAACGCTTCCCGTCCGACCGGTTTTTCCGGCGAGACCGTGCGTGCACTGGCTTCGACCCTGCTTCTTCTCGGCCTTATCGGCGATCGCCGGGTTCGCTGAAGGAGCGCCCGGCGGTCGAACCGCCGCGCAAGCGCATGCTCCTTGGCCAGTCACAAAATTGGCACGTCACATCAAGCGAACGAAATTCTGGTAAAGGCGCCGCTCGCCATCAATCCATCTGAGGGTGGATCCGTGAGCCGCCGGGAGAAACGACGATGAACGCACGAGAAGAAATCCGCCCCGATGCCGCGGTAGCCGGCAAGGATGCGGCAAAGGGCACGCCCGAGGCAGCCCGGGGCATGCCGGACGCGGCGCGCAAATATCAACCCTACCCCACAGTAGGCCTCACCGACCGCACCTGGCCCTCGAAAGTCATCGACAAGGCGCCGATCTGGTGCTCGGTCGACCTGCGCGACGGCAACCAGGCGCTGATCGATCCGATGGGCCATGAGCGCAAGGCGCGCATGTTCGGCCTGCTGCTCGACATGGGCTTCAAGGAGATCGAGATCGGCTTCCCGTCCGCCTCGCAGACCGACTTCGACTTCGCCCGCTGGTGCATCGATGAAGGCAACGTACCTGCCGATGTCTCGCTGCAGGTGCTCGTGCAGTGCCGGCCCGAACTGATCACCCGCACCTTCGAGGCGCTCAAGGGCGCCACCAACCCGATCGTCCATTTCTACAACTCGACCAGCGAGTTGCAGCGTCGCGTCGTCTTCGAAAAGGACGTCGGCGGCATCAAGCGCATCGCCACCGACGCCGCCAAGATGATCACCGACATGGCGGCCAAGGCCGGCGGCGGCTACCGCTTCGAATATTCGCCGGAGAGCTTTACCGGCACCGAACTCGAAGTGGCGCTGGAGATCTGCAACGCCGTCACCGAGATCGTCAGGCCGACACCCGACAACAAGCTGATCATCAACCTGCCGTCGACGGTCGAGATGTCGACTCCCAACATCTACGCTGACCGCATCGAATGGATGTGCCGCAACCTCGACAACCGCGAGAACCTGCTGGTCTCGCTGCATCCCCACAATGACCGCGGCACCGGCATCGCCACCACCGAGCTCGGCCTGATGGCCGGCGCCGACCGCGTCGAAGGCACGCTGTTCGGCAATGGCGAGCGCACCGGCAATGTCGACATCGTCACGCTGGCGCTCAACATGTACACGCAAGGCGTCGATCCGGGGATCGACTGCTCCGACATCAACCGGATGAAGGATGTCTACGAATATTCGAACCAGTTGAAGATCCCCGAGCGCCATCCCTATGTCGGCGAGCTCGTCTACACTGCCTTTTCCGGCTCGCACCAGGATGCCATCAACAAGGGCATGAAGGCGCTGAAGAAGGCCAACACGAGCCTGTGGGAAGTGCCCTATCTGCCGATCGATCCGGCCGATGTCGGCCGCAGCTACGAAGCGATCATCCGTATCAACTCGCAGTCTGGCAAAGGCGGCATCGCCTATGTGCTGCAGGCCGACCACGGCCTCAACCTGCCACGCAATTTGCAGATCGAGTTCAGCCAGGAAATCCAGGCGATCACCGATGCCGAGGGCAAGGAAGTGCCGGTCAGGCGCATCTACGAGCGCTTTCTGGAGACCTATATCGACCAGCCGCGCGCGCGGCTGAAATTCCTCGACCACCA